>JBILMY010000203.1:0-6200 GCA_044375265.1 Gammaproteobacteria bacterium
CTGGCGGAAGGGCAATTGTCATTGCAGGCGATTTGGATGCCAGGGGTTATACGGTGAATTTAACCAATGGGGGGACTGGAAGCATTGTTGCAAATTTCGCGAGTGGAACGCTGAGAGCCGATACGCTAAATATAAGTGCAACTGTTGGAAACGCTACACAAGATAGTGGTAGCAGTTTAATAGTTACAGGAACCACTTCCATTAATAATATTTTTGCTGGATTTGGAGGTATTGGAGATATCACTTTAAATTCGAGCGCCAATGATTTTGGGACAATAGCAATCACACCCAATGGTGGTTATGCTCGTTCACTCACAGTGAGAGATACTAATGGAATTATCTTGGGAAATATTAATGGTATATATGGAGGATCCATTAATATTACCGCTGCAGGGAATGTGACCCAATCCGCCGCCTTAGATATGCGGACTCCTATTACTATCAATGCGGGCTCAGGGAATATTAATTTATCTAATGCATCGAATAATTTTAGAAATAACGTGGTAACTTTAACAGGTAGCGCGGTCCAAATCACGGATACTTATACTTCAGCGTTAAAATTAGGGAATATCAATGCTGTCTCATTCACAGCAGAAAATACTGTTTCAGGAATTAGTCAAAACACAGGGGCAGCGATAGAAGTCAGTGGCGCAACGACCTTAGTTGCGGGTGCTAATAATATTACGTTAGGGAATGAGGGTAATAATTTTGGGACAGTGAGGATTACTTCTGGTCGGAATGTAGAATTAGAAGATACGAATGCATTGGCTTTTGCAGGAACCAGCACGGTGAGTGGGACATTAAATGTGACAGCGGGCGGCAATGTTACGCAGACAGGTTCATTGAGCGTGGGAAGTACGTCAAGTTTTAATGCAGGGGCATCGACGATAACGTTAGGTAATGACAGTAACCATTTTGGTGGAATAGTGACAGTGGGTGATGGAGGAGAGGATGCAGGCGCAGTAACCTTGGGTTCTGATAGTACTGGAATTACAGTGGCGCAAGTGAATAATAACGTTGATACAAGATTAAGTTCCTTAGCAATAACGACAGCAGCAGGAAATATTATTGTAGGTAGCACGGGATGGAGGGTAATCAATGCTTTAAACTTAAGTAAAGGCAGCAACACAGATATTACTTTTAATAATGCGTCTGGCCAGGCTTTTCAAAATGTCACTTTTGGTTCATTGGGATTAACAGGAAGAGATGTCACTGCTACTGTTACAGGGGCTTTAAATGTAGACAATATAACAGCAAATCGCAATTTGGCCGTGACGGCAGCAGGGGCCATAACGCAAGCAGATAATAAGAATTTAAATATTACGGGAATTTCGAGTTTTGATGCAGGAACGAATGCGATAACCTTGGGGAGTGCAAGTAATAATTTTGGTAATGTTATCACAGTAGGGCAGACAGGAATAACAGCAGGTGCGGTAACCATCAATACAGGTGGAAGCTTGACAGTAGCGCAAGTTGATGGTAATTCCAATACAAAATTATCTTCTTTGTCTTTAAACGCAGCTGGAACCATCAGTGAGTCGGGTGCTTTGGTTGTGACAGGCGCAACTACATTGAATGCAGGTTCACTGATTGATTTAAGTAATAGTAATAATGATTTTAATTCATTGTCCCTCACAGCCAATAACAATGTAAATATTGTGGATAAAAACGGCATTATTTTAGGAGCCAGCGATATAGCGAATGATTTTGAATTAACTACAGGAGGCGCTATTACACAAACGGGTACGCTAGAAGTAAATGGAATTACCACTTTAAATGCAGACAATCAGACAATTACTTTAGAAGATACGGATAATGATTTTGCTACGCTCGGCTTAACTGCCAGTACGGCAAGTATTGTTAACAACAGTGCTTTGGCTTTAGGCACGGTCAATGTAGGGGATTTCACACTCACTGCGGCAGGTGATATTACACAAGCCAATGACAGTGTCAGTATTTCTGCTTCAGGAACCACGACATTGGATACGGGAGAAAATGATATTTTAATCGGTAATATGACTAACCATTTCAACACAGTGGTTATTACGGAAGGGCATACCGTGAATATTGGGAATGCAGACGCACTTATTTTAGGTGAAAGTACTATTACAGGAGGCGTGACAGTGAATGCCGGCGGTGATATTACTCAGACGGGTGCAATGACAGGAATGACCAGTACTTCCTCATTCACAGCAGAGGGTGATATTGATTTAACACAGGATAATGATTTCAATAACAATGCGGTGAGCTTAACAGGCGGTTTAATTGAGATTAAAGATATTGAAACGAATGGCTTTAAACTAGGCGCAGTCAGTGGTACAAGTTTAACCGTAAATTCTGCAGGCGATATTACCCAAACGGGAACAATTACAGTGGCGAATGGCGGAACAGCTTCTCTAACAACGGCGGGAGATATTGCGCTTGATAATGAAGAGAATCAGCTGGGAATATTAGCTCTTTCAGGTCACGATGTTGAGATCAGCGATGCCACTGCATTGGTATTAGATGCCAGTACGATTACCGGTAATTTAGATTTGACGCTGAGTCAGGGAATGTTTCAACAAGTGGGTGGGGGAACTTCTGTTACTGGAACAACAACGATTACCAATAATAGCGCTGATTTGGTTTCTTTAGGAAATAGTAATAATGAATTAACCGGCGCTGTTTCTGTGACTTCAGAGGGTGAGGTTGCGATTGCCAATAATCAAACGCTCCTGATGGGAGAAAGTACTGTTGGTGGTTATTTAAATTTAACCACCACAGCGGGTAATATTACACAATTACTGAATGCTTCAGATGCTTTGAATGTCAGTGGAGAGACCCGTTTAAATTCTGCGGGCAGCATTAATTTAAGTAATTCCAGTAATGCCTTTGGTGTCGTTGTTTTAGATAATGCGACTCCTGGTACTGCGTTAGGTGCTGTGACATTGGGTGCGAACAGTGAGGGACTTACCTTAAAACAACAAGCATCCACACTGGACTCCTTATTCGTTGTGACTGATAATGGAAATATTTTACAATCCAATGCGCTCAATGTGTTGGGAGATATCGATTTAGATTCTGGCAGTGGAAATATTACCCTCGATAATGCCTCAAATGATTTTAATAACAGTGCAGTTACATTAACGGGCGCAGAAATTAATATTAAAGATGCTGATGCCATCGGATTAAAATTGGGTGAAGTGAATGCCGACACACTCACTGTTACTGCAACGCATCGGGTTACACAAACTACACCCAAAATTACCACAACTGAAGGTGCAAGTTTTACGGCAGGTGATGATATTGTGCTCAGTAGTGCGAATGAAATGAGTGGCGCAGTTAATCTCAGTGCAGATAATATTACCTTGAGTAATATTGCAACGCTTTTAGCATTAGGTAATGTGACAGCGCGTAATAATTTGAATATTTCAAATTTTGGTGCGCTTACTCAGGCAGAAAATACTGCGATAGAGGTAGACGGTACGACGACCATCAATAATCAATCGAATGATATTGATTTAAGTAATACCGATAATCAATTTGTGGGTACAGTGACTTTAACGGGCAATAATATTAGCTTAAAACAATCGGAAGGCAGTGATTTAATATTGGGTGCTGTGAGTGGTTATGGCGATGTAACGATCGATGATACCGGCGGCACTTTAAATTTTACAGGAAGTAATCCCACGGTGAGTTTACGGGACAATGATGACGGTACAATAACTTTAGTAGCAAATCATTTTAACAATGAAAACACTGGTACAGATTCTGCGATTGACTTAGGTACTGGAACAAATAATGTATGGCATTTTTATATCGCAGAGTTAGGAGAGCCAGGTGATAATACGTTTGGTAATTTAGCCAGTGGCAATCAAGCGATCTGGGGGACTACTTATTCGCCAGATAATTTACAAGCGATTTCACAAAGCGGCAATCGCTATATTTTTGGTACAGCACAAAATTTAGCGATCACACCAACAAGTATGCCGTTTGAAATCACAAAAACAATTGGAGATATTGCGACATTACCCACGCCTGCTGCGGGTACAAATTATGATGTCAGTGGATTTGTAAATGCTTCTGATTATGAGGATGCTTTTACGCAAGATACGATAAATAATACGCCTGTTACGGGAATATCCTTTACGTCGCCAGGCGCTACGGGTTCTGCAGCAGTGGGCAGCTATAATGTTACAGTATCCGGCACGGGCAACACAGGCACAGGTTATGACATCAGTTATGATCCGGCAGCAATTTTTGGAACGTTGATTGTGACAGCGCCGTCGCCTGTTCCTTCGCCTACTGCTGATAATTCAGCTATCAACAATCCTGGGGTGGATGCGGAAGTTTTTGGACAGCAGGCAGTAAAAAACCAGAAAGTTCAAGCGCGTGAGAAAAAAGCGAAAAAAGTGTTGAGTAACACAACGGGAAAAAATCCTGATTTAATTATTTCAAAAGATATTGAGGATTAAGTATGAAGAACTATACATTTTTTCAACCACCCCGTCTGCCTTCGGCAGCCACCCCTCCTCTGGAGGGGAATTTCTTGCGGTTAAATATTTTAAAGGTAATAGTCATCGCTCTATCTGTGCTGGGAATCAATGCTGTTTTTGCAGCCGATAATAGCACACACGCATCGAATAATCCTGCGAACGTGGCCAATACTTTGGAGCAAACTTTGCCGGAGGCTAAGACGCCGAGTCAGGGGCAGTTTCAGGCTACGACGAATCCCCAGTATTTGCAAAATGCAGAAAACGTGACGGGCAAGATGACGTTAAAGCAAGTGAATTTAAAGGGCGCCAAAGGGGAGATTCCGGAGGCCGTAAAAAAAGTGTACGAGCCACTTATTGGTCAAGCGTTAAGCTTGAAACAAGTGCAGGTACTCGCGCAGCAAATTGAAAATGCGTATCGCGCCAATGGATATATATTGGTGCAGGTGATATTACCCCCGCAGCGATTAAATGCCTCGGGCATTTTAAATTTACAAGTGGTGAGCGGGCGCATCAATACGATTGTCTTTACGGGAGATAATCCTAAAGGGGCTAAAACTCAGCTCGAGCGATATGCCAGTACGGTAGAAAGTGAAGATCCGATTTCTTATCACAGTATCGATAGGTTTTTAATATTAGCGAATGCGATTCCGGGGATTGATGTGTCCGCAACTTTGGTGCCCGACCAAAAAGTCGTGGGTTCTGCCGATTTAATCGTGAACGTGAAGCGCACAGCGGTAGCAGCGTTTATTAATTTTAATAACCGCGGTACAAGCTCTATTGGGCCTTATCAAAGCTCGATAGGCGCTACGGCCTATGATTTAATCGGTGCAGATGCCTTGAGTCTCACGACTTCAACCTCCATGGATGCGATTAAAGAGATGCAATATGGCAGCGCGAGTTATGATATTGTGCTGGGAAAAAAAGCGACCGACCTCAATGTTAGTTTAAGCAAAACTTTGACGGCACCTGCGGGGAATGTAGAGAGTTTACAAATGACAGGTGTGAGCACGAAATACAGTATCGGCGTCAATCAGCCACTCTTTAGCTCGACGCTGCAAAGCTTTACGGCGCAGGGGCAGTTTTATCATGTCGATGGCAGCAATGATATTTATAATGGCAGCGCGGTATTGTATGACGATCATGTTAGTGCTTTTACGTTTGGTCTCAATTATCAAGGGGTATTTCTTCGCAGCTATCATGACATGACTTTGTCAGTGACACGCGGGATGCCGATATTAGGGACACCCTCTACCTTGAGCGATCCGTCAGTGTTTAATGCCACTACCACTTTTACGCGATTTAATTTAACCACCAGTGATATCCATTACTTAAATAATATGTGGAGTATGGCGCTGAATACAGCGTTTCAATACAGCGGTAATATTTTAGTCTCTTCCGAACAAATCGGTTATGGTGGACAGCAAATAGGTCAAGGCTTTATTCCCTATGTGATAAGCGGTAATAGTGGTGCAACCGGCGCGCTTGCCCTTCGTTATGATTTACCCGCTTATTGGAATTTCCAATTATTACAACCCAACATTTTTTATGATGCAGGGATTGTGTATTATAACAATGTGCCGGGAACGACGAATAACCATGCTACTGCGCAATCGGCAGGCGCAGGGTTTAATTTCGCCTATAAAACGCGTGTGAATGGCAGTGTCACGTTAGCACGCTCATTGGCACTCACAAACACACCCGGCATCAATTTAGGCTGGAGTGCTT
>JBILMY010000067.1:0-6002 GCA_044375265.1 Gammaproteobacteria bacterium
ACTAAATAATCTGCGCCAAAAAAAGTGTTGTAAAAAATCGACTGCAGTGTTTCACGCATTTCAAATAAATGGGGCACGATAATAAGAAGCCGCCTGTCAGGATTTTTTTGATACTGCTCAAAGGCATACTGCGCCACTCCAATGATTTCATCTTCTAACGTTTCAAAAGCATAAACCTCTTTTGTATTATCACCTCTCCCCTTGTGGGAGAGGTCTTCGCTGAAGGCGAAGGGTGAGGGGTGCTCATAAACAACTTTCACCCCTTTTGACACCATAAATTCCCAAAACAGCGCTTGATTTTTCGGCATCACTTCAAAGCCTTGTAAGCGAATTTCTTTACCCTGCTCCGTCATCCCAGCGCAAGCTGGGATCCAGGGGCCCAAGGCTGAATGCAAGCGCAGATAATCAGGTAATCTTGCCATAGGTAAATAGTTATTTTCTTCACAAACTTCATCGAATCTTTTTTTCCACACTAAAAAGGTTGTGACATTTTCTGATAAAAAAGGCGGTAAATCATTGGGCGTTAAATAGCTTTCCGTCAATAAAGTATCGGCTTCATAGGCAAGACGCGCGGTATCGCGATTGAATAATAACTGGGGGGATTTATCTCTAATAATTGATTGCCATAAAAAAATGGCTTTGGTGTCATTCAGCAAGCTAACCGAAGAATTGCACGCTAAAAAAAATTGCTCAAAAAAATAATTGACGGTATAGACCGAAGCCTGGCCGTACAAAGATAGCTGCCGCGCCAAACGCTCGCTGGGGGTGAGAATGATTTTTTCAAAATTCATGTCTCTATTTTACCTAATTTCACTCTATTAATATATCTTAATTTTCAAATAATATTCCCTTAAGTTCAGTTTGCTACAATAAATAAAAATAATTTTAAAACAAAGGAGATAATAAATGTCGCACAATAGAATATGCATGATCTGCTCTCAGCCACTTCAGTTAGTGACCAAGGCTTTTTATGAAGAAAACAAAGAAACCATAGACAGCAATGTCGCAGAAAATTTCCAAATTCAACAAGGAGAGTACGGTTTATATTTTATCGGATACAATATTTTACTTATCACTGGAAGTATAGAAGAACAAAATATTCACTCGTTAAGAACCAAAGATCGCATTGAGTTCATTATCCGTGATGAACGGATGGGTGCAAAAAGAAAAGGATTTTTATGTTCAGAAAAATGTTATATAAATCAGAGAAAATATGGGAACAGCCCGGATCACTGTATAAATCCTCAAAATATTTCGCGTGTATATGCTTTGACTTATAAGGAAGCCGTATATTCTCAACCCATGAAATATATGGCGCCACCTGTTTCAAAAACACCTTCGCCTGTTCTTTATGAACTAGTTACAAATCCTGGTGATTATCAGCGACTAGGACAATCGATATCAAGTCTGGATATCTCTCCTAACAATAACTATGCTCATCTTGCGCCAGACCTGCATGGGAATGGCTTACGTAGACAGGGTGCTATTAAACATCAAAGCGATCATGTAAAACTTTCTGGCAACCTTTTTAAATAGCCTGATCATATCCTTTTTGATCCTTTTGCTAAATAATTATTCCGCCCCCCAAGCAGACTTCTTTATCATAGAATACAATGGATTGCCCGGGCGTGATGGCACGCTGGGGCGTTTCAAATACAACGCCTAATTGATTATTTTCTAAAGGCGATACAATCGCATTGATATCGCTATCGTCCTGATGATAGCGGGTTTTGGCCGTGCAATGGAGCGGAAACTCTGGCACCCTGCCCGCACTCCAATGTGGTGCTTCACAAATTAAATTGGCTTTAAATAAGGCTGGATGGTTTTTGCCTTGCGCCACTATCAAACGATTATTGTGAAGATCTTTATCCGCCACATACCAAGCTTCACCGCTGCCCGTTTTATCGCCGCCAATATGTAGCCCCTTGCGCTGACCGATGGTGTGATACATGAGCCCCTCATGACGTCCAATCACTTTGCCTTTTTCTGTCACGATATTACCCGGCTTTGCCGGCAAATAGCCTTCTAAAAAAGTTTTAAATTCCCGCTCACCAATAAAACAAATGCCGGTACTGTCTTTTTTATTATGCGTCACAAGCCCTGCTTTTTGGGCAATCTGCCGCACTTCTGATTTTTCTAAATGGCCGATAGGAAAAATTGATTTAGACAATTGATATTGATTAAGAAGATATAAAAAATAACTTTGATCTTTATTCGCGTCCAAGCCTCGCAAAAGTTCATAGCCGCCTTCTGCATTTTGGCGCTTTTGAGCATAGTGTCCTGTGGCAATCAAATCAGCGCCTAAGGTATTAAGGGCATACTCTAAAAAGGCTTTGAATTTTACTTCTTTGTTGCACAGCACATCCGGGTTGGGTGTACGCCCTGCGCCATATTCTTTTAAAAAATAAGCAAAGACGCGATCCCAGTATTCACGTGAAAAATTCACGGCAACAAAAGGAATGCCGATTTTATCAGCGACCGCTTTGGCGTCTGCTGCATCCTGCGCCGAAGGACAATAGCCAGATTCATCCTCTTCTTCCCAATTTTTCATGAAAACGCCAATAACGTCATGCCCCGCTTCTTTAAGCAGGTAAGCAGATACAGAGGAATCGACGCCCCCTGATAGCCCCACAACGATTTTTGACATGCTAAAAAGTATATCACACCACCCTTGCCATCATCACTGAAATCCCCTATAATTTCAAGCTTATTTCACTTCTTCAGGAGCCGCGCAATATGACAACTTACGAACACATCAAAGTCCCGAATAAAGGGGAAAAAATCACCTTAAAAAATGGCGTGTGGCATATTCCTGACCATCCCATTATTCCTTATATCGAAGGGGATGGCACCGGTGTAGATATTACACCAGTCATGAAAAAAGTCGTCGATGCCGCGGTGAAAAAAGCCTATGGCGGCAAAAAAGAAATCGTCTGGATGGAAGTCTATGCCGGTGAAAAAGCCACCAAAGTCTATACGCCGAAACCTTCTGTGCCTGCAACGCCTGGCAATTTATTTGAAGTCCATGAAGTACAGCATCAACCCGTTTGGCTGCCCGATGAAACCTTAGAAGCCATGAAAGAATTTCATATTGGCATTAAAGGGCCTTTGACCACGCCTGTGGGCGGCGGTATTCGCTCGCTCAACGTAGCACTGCGTCAAGAGCTTGATTTATATGTGTGCTTGCGCCCCGTACGTTATTTTAAAGGCGTGCCTTCACCCGTGAAAGAACCTGAAAATGTCGACATGGTCATTTTCCGTGAAAACTCTGAAGATATTTATGCAGGCATCGAATGGAAAGCGGACTCTGCGGACGCTAAAAAAGTGATTGAGTTTTTGCAAAAGGAAATGAAAGTCAAAAAAATTCGCTTCCCCGAACATTGTGGTATTGGCATTAAACCCGTTTCGAAAGAAGGCAGCCAACGCCTGATCCGTGATGCGATTCAATATGCCATTGATAACGATAAACCCTCAGTGACTTTAGTGCACAAAGGCAATATCATGAAATTTACCGAAGGCGGCTTTAAAGATTGGGGCTATGAACTTGCGAAAACTGAGTTTGGCGCCGTAGAAATCGATGGCGGCCCATGGTGTACCTTTAGCAACCCTAAAACGGGCAAAGAAATCGTGGTGAAAGATGTGATTGCCGATGCCTTCTTGCAACAAATTTTGCTGCGACCCAGAGAATACAGCGTGGTTGCCACACTTAACCTCAATGGCGATTACATTTCAGACGCCCTCGCCGCGCAAGTCGGTGGTATTGGTATTGCACCTGGCGCGAACATTGGTGAAACTTCCGCGATTTTTGAAGCGACCCACGGTACTGCACCAAAATATGCAGGGCAAGATAAAGTGAACCCAGGCTCTCTCATCTTATCAGCTGAAATGATGTTACGTCATTTGGGCTGGTTGGAAGCGGCCGATCTCATTATCGACTCGATGGAAAAAACCATTTCGCAAAAACGCGTCACCTATGACTTTGAGCGCTTGATGAAAGATGCCAAGCTGCTTTCTTGCTCAGGCTTTGGCGATGCGATGATTGAGAATATGTAGGTTTGTGAGTTTATCTGTCAATTCCCCGGGAACTCCCCCCTTAACAAGGGGGGAAGCTGACAAAGTCAGCGGGGGGGATTTAAAAAGCGCTTATAAAAAACGATATTTATCTTACGAAGAAAAAAATCTGCCCCATGCAAAAAATCTTAGAAAAAATCTCACTCATGCTGAATATAAAATATGGCATGATTTACTAAAAAATAAAAATTTTAAAGGTTTAAAATTCATTAAACAAAAGCCTATAGAGAATTTTATTGTAGATTTTTATTGCGCCACTTTAAAACTAGCTATTGAAATTGATGGAGATACCCACTATACAGATGAAGCTATGCTTTATGATGAAAAAAGAAGTACTTTGTTAAAAAATCGTGGAGTTTATATACTCAGATTTACCAACGATGATATATATTTTCACCTTGATGCAGTATATAACGTTTTAGAAAGTACTGTCAATAAATTAACTCAATTATGATTTCATCTATCTTAATAAATCCCCCAGTCAGCTTCGCTGACAGCCCCCTTATTAAGGGGGCGAATCTATGACATTTCCCTGGCATCACGATGCCTGGACTTTTATTGAAAAAGCCTTAGAGAGCAACCGCTTGCCGCATGCCCTTCTCATCACAGGGAAAAAAGGCGTAGGCAAGCATCTTTTTGCCCAATCACTGTCGCAAGTATTACTATGCCAAAATCGTCAAGGCATTGCGCCTTGTGGCAACTGCAACGCTTGTCGTCTCATCAAAAACAATACGCATCCTAATATTTCACTACTTGCCCCTGAGGAAGATAAAAAGACTATTGCAATCGATGCGCTGCGAGAAACGCTTAAAAATACCTATGAAACCCCCTATTTAAAAGGCAAGCAAATTGTCATCATCGAAGCCGAAGGCCTCACACCAACGACGACCAATGCCCTCTTAAAAACCTTAGAAGAACCCAGTGCGCAAGTCATTTTTTTACTGATTCATCGTAATGAAACCTTGCTCTTACCCACGCTTAAAAGCCGCTGCCAAAAGATTTGTTTAAACCCCACCGATCCCTTGATTGCACTGACATGGCTTTCTGCGCAAGGTATAGACAATGCCGGAACGCTGTTATCCTTAGCCGATGATGCACCTTTATTGGCACAGCAATTTGCAGCCGATCCGGATTTTTTAAAACAGCATGCTAATTTTTATAAAGCCTTGGAAGATTTTTATCATACGCAGCATCTGTTTCGCTTTGTTGAGAATATCCTGGCGCTGCCGGAAGAATGGATTTCTCATTGGTTTAAGCAATATTTTTATGCTTGCCTCGTCACCCCCGCGCAGGCGGGGGTCCAGGGGCCCTTTGGAGAAGTGAGTTACTCAAAACACTTTGAAAAATATACGCAACGTTTTACCCCAGAAAAATGTTTTGCACTTTTAGATCGCTTAAATACCCTATCGAGCGACTTTCAACGTGTTTCTGCTCTCAATAAAACATTGCAATGGGAATCATTTGCGATAGCGTTGAAAAATTGCTAGAATGGCCTACCATGCTTATTGATTCACACTGTCATCTGCAAATGCTCGATTTAAGTCCTTATGAGGGCTCACTCGAAAAAATGCTTGTAGAAGCAAAACGCCAAGGCATTAGTCATTTTTTAAATGTCTGCGTTGATATTGAAACCTTTCCTGCCGTATATCAAATTGCCGAAGATTTTAAAGAAGTCTCTGCTTCTTTTGGCATTCATCCCAATGACATCGACAAAACCCCTTTCACCTATGACGATATTCTGCGTTACAGCGCGTATCCCAAAGTTATTGCCATTGGCGAGACGGGACTGGATTATTACCGCGGCGATGGTAAAGGTCAAAAAGAAGTCTTTGCGCAGCATATCGCTGCTGCAAAAACGCTCAAAAAGCCTTTGATTATTCATACGCGTAATGCCGCTAAAGATACTATTGACGTGCTTCGCGCAGAAAAAG
>JBILMY010000069.1:0-5899 GCA_044375265.1 Gammaproteobacteria bacterium
AGCCATTACCGTTCAAGAAGTCACACTCGGCAGCGGCATAAATGGCGTTACACTTAATAATCAGTGTGACACCGTATTGGCAGGTGGCACTTGCCAAATCATAGCGACTGCCAGTGACAACGCCGCAGGCCAAGGAATAGTGACGATAAACTATAACGATGGTCAAGCAAAAACATTGACGAGCAGTGTGACAGTGAGTGGAACAACTTTAGCTATCAATCCTTTGGGTTCAGACGACAGCCAGCCGATTCATGCAGGGGCTGCTAGCGGTTCTTTTCAAGTGAAAAATACCGGTAATTTTAGCTGGGTAAATCCAGCAGTCGTTGTAGAAGGCAGCGATAGCAGTTGGCTGACTATTACAAAAGATCTCAGCTGCACAAATACAGTAGCGCCAGGCGATAGCTGCAAATTTAATTATGCGGTGGCCAATGTCAGCGCAGGTGATGGGCTGGCCACGTTGCAAGCGTCAGGCACAACGAGCAATACCGTAGAAACCGCTTTTTATTTACAAAATACCTTATCCTTGGGTTCTGATCCGAGTGATGAACATTTTCAGTATGAAGCTATTCGCATTTACAACAATTTAAATACAAATACTACGATTAATCCGATCAGTGTGAGTAATATTGGCAATAATATGGTTGTCTGCGCCAATAGCGACAGCAGCTGTCAGCCGCAAGGGGCCAACTATCAATCCACTTGTCCGATAGGTTCAGGCGCCGCCCCCCTTCAATTAAGCTCACAAAGCTATTGCCGAATTTGGGTCAAAGCCTTAGAAAACAGTCAAACTTTAGTCGCACAGACTACTGTTACGCCAAGCATTTCTTTTAGTGCGGTGATTAACGGCCAAACAGAAAGTTATGATAAAACCTTTTCAGCAGCTTACAGCAATAAATTGTATGTCTTAGATAATTTTTCAGGGCTTAATAGCTGGGACGGCGCGCAATGGACAATGATAATGCCTTATGCAATAAGCAGTGCAAATGCAGGGGCTAATGCGATGGCATTGTATCGCGGCGATATAATCATTCCCGATGTGTATCAAAATTATGCGACGGCTACTTCAAAAATTACGCTTTACCGTTGGAAAGGCGAACAAACAACAGCCAGTGCTTTTAGAGAACTCTACGCAGCAAATGAATCGTATGATCTCAATTTAAATCTTAACGATATGCAGATAAGGGGTAATGATTTATGGATGGGTGGAACTTTTATGGAGGTCTGTGAACTGAATAAAAAAAATTGTGAATGGCATGGGTATTTGATTCGTTTAATGGGCAATTCTGCCATTCCTTCTGATCGGGGCGGGCCTCAGGGAGTTGTTAATAATTTAAATATTTACAATAATTATTTATATGCGGGCGGAAGTTTTTCTTCTACAGGGGTGACTGCAAATGTGAATAATATTGCCTATTGGGATGGCATTGACAGTAACTTGGATCCTAATTGGGCTGCTTTAGGGCAGGGAGTAAATGGTCCAGTATATGCAAGTGCTGTTTTTAATAATCAACTTTGCGTGGGTGGCGCGGGTTTCTTTGTTAAGAGTACCTCTTCTAAAATAGGTTGTTGGAATGGGGCTACTTGGAGTGGGTTAGGCAATGGATTAGGTACAGGAGAAAGTTCTTCTATCAATACTTTACTGAGCGTTAATAATACGCTTTATGCCGGCGGAAGTTTTACTACGCCTGCAGCTTACATTTCAAAATGGAGTGGCAGCAGCTGGACATCTCTTGCCAGTGGTATGAATGGTAACGTTAGGGCATTATTGTTGATAGGCAATACTTTATATGCGATGGGAGATTTTACAGTAGCAGGCGGCATTCAAGTGCGGCATATTGCACAGTGGGATACCGTGAATAATACCTGGAGCGCTGTAGGAAATATTGGTGGAGGTGTGGTTGCTAGGCCCAAGGCAATGCTGGTGTCGCCGAGTATTCAAATTACTGCGTAACAAAAATACGTTCTCAATAAAAAAGCCTTGAAAAAGGCTTTTTTATTTTATGGGTAAATTGCTGGAATTATGAAGACGAGGACAGCTGCGATGAAGGAGAGGGTTAAGAAGAACTTGCTTTCGGCGGTGTGTTTTTTCTATCTCGGAGTTGCTGTTGGACGGTTAAATATTCTTGCTGGGTTTTGTGATACAGAGTATGAATAGAATCAAGTGGGATATTTATATTATTGTCAGCAGATGAAAGAATAGGGATAAATTTTTCTTGCGGATCATAGCTTACGAAATCAGTAATGATTTCAGGAATTTCAACGCCTATCTTTTGAGCAAATGTGTGAAATATCACCTTGTTAATAAAGTTGAAAATTCCATTATTATTAAGTTGGATGCATAGTTGAAGCGGTAAAACCCTAAGGGTGAATTCCATGACAACTGTCGCTGAAAGATAGTCTGCGAAAGTCACGCGAGAAGTGTAAGTAAGGCTCATAGTATTATCTTGTTTAAGAATAACCTCTATTTTTTTATTAGCTATTGCGCATGAAAAATTCGTATCATACCACTGCAACATTTTCTGTATATTGAGAAAGGGATTTTCAAAAGCTTCTTGGTGCAGAATCAGCCCTAAAAATTCAAACGCCATTTGAAAACGAGAAAGAGGGAAGTCCGGGCTTCCTGCAATTTCTTTTCCTTCTAGAAAACTCTTTAAGGCGGCAATTCTTGGCCTTTGTCTGTCTGTTTCTTCTCTTATTGATTGTTTGGTTGATTCGCCTTCATTATAAATATAAAGTCCTTCTCCCAATGCGCGATTGCAGCGCTCCCAGTCTCGCAGAGTATCTTTTACAGAAAGCTTAGAAATTTTGCCGATATAATTGCTTAAAAAATTAACGCTCTTCAGTGATTTTTGAGAAAGTGCAGATTGCGAGGCATATTGATGTTTAATAAATTGTGTATTAATAATAGCAGTCGCAGAAGTTTCTTTAAAGTGAATTGCTGAACTTAATTGTAGAGGAATTTTTTCCGCTAATATTCCGCCGAGTTTTTTCTGCCAATCAGGAGGCGCATGAAGTTCCGTATGGGTTTTGTATAATTGCGCTATTGCAGTGATAACGGGTGCGAAAATATTTTCTTCTGTAAGCGTAACTTTAATTTCATCTTCTGTTAATTTGACATGAAAAGCAATGGAGATCGGCGCTGTTGTTTGAGTGTCTTCAAGATCGGCTGCATGCCTTAAAATTGCCAGCCCTTCAATAAATATTCTCATCATATTTTGGTTGTAAATTTTTAAGCTGATTTTCCGTGTATGACTCAGCGTTGAAATGGTTGATAGCGTGTAATGCAATTGCTGTTCAAAAATGGCGACTAATTTTTCACCTAAAAAAACACTACCCAGGTCGTTTAAAGAAGTTGAATGTAAAGTGAGCGCAAGGAACTGATATAAAGAAGGTGCTAATTTTGAACGCAAAGGTTCCTGTCCTTGAGTTTTATTAAATTGCTCTTCTCTTTCTTTTAATATTTTTTCATCAACACTGTTTTCCTGTTGAGCAAGAGAGGAATCTGCTTCATCTTCATAAAAAATAAGAATGTTTTGTTGAGGTAAAATATTACTTTGCTCTAAACTTGGAATGTCTCTTTTGAAACCGCTCAAATCATAAGGCATTGGACGGCCAAATAGTATTCCAAGCATGATTTTCAAGAGATTATTTTTTGCTTCTAAGGCCTTATCCTCAACGCTTGGGATGAATACAAAATCTTCTGGAGGGGGTTTTCGAACAGGTTGGGGCTGAACGACGAACGGCAAATGCTGGGAGCATGACTCTATGTTCAAATTAAATTTTAAATGACCCAGTTGATTGTTTTGATGTAAGTGTAAATAGCCTTCATTTTTAAAGGTTTGTATAATAGGTATTTGAATGTTTAATGCCGAAGCTATAAAGATTAAGTGAATTTTTATTTCCCGCGCTTTTTCTTGAATGACAAATGAAATTTTCGTACATAAATTTTCGCTTTCATTTTTTAAAAAAACAATGAAAATATTGTCCTCTATGATTTGCGCATAAATTTTCTTAAACGCAGGATCTATGGAGATAAAAGATATTGAATTGCCGCTTGTTGTTTGAGGTGGTTTGCTTTCTGCCAATTTTTCTTGAGTCGATCTTTCTGTGAAAACAATGAGATGCTTTCCTGAGTCAATTTTGTTAGAGTAAAATACAGGTCCAATAGGTAATATTTTTATGGCGGGTGAAATATCAGGATTGATTTCTTGTAAGTTTTGCTCTGTATAACACGTTTGCTCATTTAAGCTAAAGCTGATAATATTTTTTTGTTGAAAAATTAAAAAACAAATTCCTCCGTGGCTGTAGACTGTTTCAACGCCCTGTGAACCCAATATAGCTCTGCCACTAATAAAAGACGTGCTATTGTCTGCAAAACCAAACAATCCTTTCTTCAAAAAAACTTCTCTTTTTCCGATGAGTTTTCTGTTGAGTGTTTCACGTTTAATAAGATAGCCTATAGGTAGATCTTCTGTAAAACGATTTTTTAAAAAACTAAACTCATATTGAGAGACAGTTTTTTTCCCAAGGAAACTTTCTTCTCTATAACCAAAAAATATGAAATTTTTGGGGTTATGTATGTCCCCTAAAATAGAATACTCTATCAAGTGGCCTTCAACATCGTAAGAAAATGTACAGCAAAAATAGTTGTCTTCTACGCAAATACGAACCAAATCTTCTTTGTAAGAGGATAATCTGAAATATGCTCCTTTGAAAGAAAATAAGACAGGGAGTTTTTTATGATTAGCGACAATCTGTTCAAACAAGGCATCTTTGGAGCCGCTCACCCATATTTTTTTGTCAGCAAAAGGTATATGTATTATCAAGCCTTGGTCTTCTTTCTTTAGCCATAATGGACCTTCTGTGGCACTGAAAGCAGAAGCCAGAACGACGCCGGCTCCAAAATCGGTTTCTTTCAAAAGAACGTTTTCAAATTCACGCCAATGACGAGATAGATTGCTGCATTTTATTATGGCTTCTCTTTTTTCTTCATCCAGTGCTCGGCACATTTCTCTAGATTGTTCCTGTGTAGTGTGTATACAAGCAGGTGAAAAAATATGGCTCAATCGGCAATGGATAGAATCTTTTGGAAATTCAGGCTGATAGGTTTTATAATATTCTAAAGCATGTGCATAACAAAACTCAAAGCTTTTTGTCCAGAGTGTTTGATAGGATATCTGCTGGCGATTTTGAAGTAAATAAAAATATTGTATCAACAGGGGAAATTGGAGGCAGTGATCCTTGTTTTCTATATATTGAAAAATGGTATTAATGATGATTTTCGAATCTCTTCGATATTCTTCTCCTAATGTATAAAGTTTCCCTCGGAATTCCCATGGAAAACAATCCATAATGTTTGATAGAGCGATAGGGGTTTTGATGTTTTCTAAAGCGTTTTTATTAATGGAAGCGCTTAATGCAGAAAAAACCGTAGAAGATGTGGCCTCATCTATAACGATGGGTTTAAAGTTTGGAGTGAATTTAAGTTCTTTATAAATTTCAGGTTCGGGATGTTTTTTAGAGGATGATGGAATTTCGTTTTTTTCAGGAGTTGTTGGGGTTGTGTTACGGTAAAATTTAGATGCTTTAGAAGCTTTAAATAAAATATAGGAATGAGCCGTCATTAAGTATAGACATTGCTTCCATATAACTTCCGTTTCTTTAAAAAAATCATTAATATGAGTTTCGTATGAAGAACTGGCTTTAGAGGTGGTGCCTAATTTTTTTAATCCGCTAGAAATATTTGTATCATTCAAAGCAAAGTTTTCGTCGCTAGGGGGAAGAGTCCAAATATGTTCTAAACAAAATTTTTCACCCAATGAAAAATTTAGGGTTTTAGTGAAATTGCAAAACATTGTCGGCGGCATCTTGCCTTTAATGCTGCCTGTAATCATGGGTT
>JBILMY010000070.1:0-5893 GCA_044375265.1 Gammaproteobacteria bacterium
CCAGCGGCCCGCCCACAAATTGAATATGCCAGGTAGGATTTGATTCAATTAAGGTGGATAAAAGTTCGACGATCACTTTGCCGAGCGTATCGCCTTTAAATCCTGTGGTACGCCCTGCGAATGTGATCCGCGTTACCGGTGGAAGCTTTGTTCGCTCGAGCGTTTGTGCAATACCATTGCGAATTAAGTGTGTTTTGTGATCAGAAAAATCTTTCTGCATGTGCTCCACTAAACTTTCGCACACAACGATACGGGCGTTCCCATAAATGTATAATAATTTTTTAAACCAAGAAGGTTTTTGATAGCCGTGAATGCTGGAAATTAAGGGTGCCTTTAATCCCTTCACGGCAAAAAAGGCAATCCAGCTGCTGGCGCGAGAATGGGCATGAACGATATCGATATCATGTTCCACAATAAATCGTCGTAATTGAATAATGTTAATAATGCGCTGCTTAAACTTACGATTGTGAAGAGGTAATTGCATCTTCACATAAGGCACAGGTATATGAAAGTGATCCGATACCATAAATAAAGTATTACCAGCCGCTGCTTGTTTTTCGGCGAGCTGCACTGCATATACTTCGGCACCGGTTAATTGAATTTGTGACATGACATGTAAAATTTTCATCGATTTTTTTCCCATTCTTGTAAATCTTTAGCGCGGATGACACAAACACCGATGCCGCCCTTTTGAAGCTCTACCCATTCCATCGGCAATTTTTCATAAGCTTTTTTGAGGGCCTCCATAGAATTGCCAACTTCCAAAATCAAGAGGCCATCGCTTGAGAGATAATGACTTATTTGGGAAAAAATTTTTCTCACGATGTCGAGGCCGTCAATGCCAGCTGCTAAAGCAAGTGTGGGTTCATGACGAAACTCATCGGGCAAATTATTCATGTCTTCAGCATCGACATAAGGGGGGTTGCATAAAATCAGATCAAATTTTACGGGCGGGATTTTCTCAAACAGATTAGAGTCGACCCAAGTAATACGCGAAGATAACGCATGCCTATCGCTGTTTTTTTTGGCCAATGCTAAAGCTTCCGCAGAAATATCACTGCCCCAGACGGTGGCTTTAGGAAAATAATGCGCAGCCGCAATGGCGATGCAGCCACCGCCCGTGCAGAGATCTAAAATAGTTGCGGGATCTTTTTTTAAGTAAGGGCGACATTTTTTTTCAATGAGTTCGGCAATCGGTGAGCGGGGAATAATGACATTTTCTTCTACATAAAAAGGCAATCCGCAAAACCACATTTGTCCCGTTAAATAGGCGGCTGGTTTTTTTGTTTGAATGCGTGCTTTAAATAAGAGGTCAATTTTTTCTGATTCTTCTTCGGTTAAAGGACGTGATAAGACACTGTTATCGACATTGGGGGGGAAATCTAATGCGTAAATGAGGAGCGATACGGCTTCATCCCAGGCATTGTCGGTGCCGTGTCCAAAAAACAAATCTGCTTCTTCAAAGGCTTCACTGCCTTGTTCCAGTGCTTCTTGCACAGTTTTATACATTTTATATTTCAAGCTGTGAAATTCCCGTAAAAATCCGCCCCCTTAACAAGGGGGCTGTCGACATCAGTCGACTGGGGGATTTAATGGATGATACTGTTTTATAAATCTCCCCGTCGGCTTCGCCGACACCCCTCTTATTAAGAGGGGAGAAAAATCTTTTATCTTCAAGTGCAAAGGATATGTATTTCATAAACTAAATTCTTGGCCTAGATAGACTTTACGCACTTCTTCATTTTTTAAAATGACTTCAGCATTGCCTTCGCAAATCACTTTGCCATCATTGACGATATAGGCACGCTCGCAGACATCCAGTGTTTCACGTACATTGTGATCTGTGATGAGTACGCCGATCCCACTTTTTTGCAAATACCGAATGCTCGCTTTTAAATCAATGACAGAAATCGGATCAACGCCAGCAAAGGGTTCATCGAGTAAAATAAATGAAGGATTCATGGCCATGGTGCGTGCAAATTCCACCCGTCTGCGTTCACCACCGGATAAGCTCATTCCTTTGAGGGTAGCAATGGCAGTGATATTAAATTCTTCGAGCAGCGCTTGTAATTTTTTTTCACGCTCGGCTTTATTGAGTTCGGGTTGCAACTCCAAAATAGCCATAATATTATCTTCAACACTGAGTTTTCGAAAGACAGAAGGTTCTTGTGGTAAATAGCCGAGGCCCTTTTTTGCGCGCACATGAATTGGTTTTTTGGTGACATCTACACCATCGATAAAGATTTGGCCTTTATCAGGGTTAACAAGACCGACAATCATGTAAAAGCTTGTGGTTTTTCCCGCGCCATTGGGGCCCAAGAGTCCTACAATTTCCCCTTTATTTACAAAGAGTGAAACGCCTTTGACGACTTTACGTTTACGATAAGATTTTTCAAGCGCACGTGCTTCTAAACGATTCATAAATTCCCCGCATATTGAACTTCTGCCTGTTTTTCTAAAATAAGTTTGCCTTGTTTAATATCAGCATAAAAACCTTTTGACGTCACTGTCAGCCCATTTTCCATCATAGTGGTAAAATCATCCGTTTGCAAAATTTGGGTTTTGGGATAAAAAAATAAACTGTCCGTAAAAAGGTTGCCTTGTTTGCCAGGCGCGGTGCGAAAGACTTTCACGGTATCCCATAAATGTATCGTTTCATAATAATTGGTGGCTTCACCATTTTTTGCACGCACTTCCCAAACTTCTTTGGTAGATGAATAAAAATACGCATTGGGATTGACAAAAATTGTGTGATCTTCATCAGGATATAAGAGCGCTGAATCGGCAAACAATCGATATTGAATTTGACCCTGTACGTCATACATTTGTCCCTTGACGCCTGAAACAATCAGCGAAGGAATATGATTGGTATCCACGGGCGTTTCATCGGAAGACCCTTGAAAGTAGAGTTTAAACACCAGAAAAAATCCGCCGACAATAAAGGCAAGATAAGATAAAAGTCTTAATTGCCGTGTAAAAGTCAGCCGCTTATTCAGCATAAATACTCATGGCTTTTTCAAAAAGATCTTGCGCGCGCAGAATGTGATTGACGATTTCTCGCACTGCGCCCTTGCCGCCTTTTCTGGTGGTGACGATATCGGCAATTTCCAACACTTCAGGCACGGCATTGGGCGGCGCTGCTGCAAGCCCCACTTTTTTCATCAGGGGTAAATCATTGACATCATCACCCATATAAGCGACAGCCGCTAAAGGAACATTGAAGTGAGCGATGCAATCTTTGAAAGCAGCCACTTTATTGACTTGCCCTTGATAGACACGCGCAATACCGAGTTCTTCGGCTCTTTTTTGAACTATGCCGGAAGTACGCCCTGTAATGATCGCAACGTGAATACCCATGGCTTGTAACATGCGAAGACCGAGTCCATCTTGGGTGTAAAAGGTTTTCATGGCTTCGCCTTCACTGGTGTAGTAAAGCATACCATCAGTGAGAACGCCATCGACATCAAGGATCAAAAGTTGAATGGGCGTATTATTCATCAGACCACTCCTGCGGCTAAAATATCATGTAAATGTAAAATGCCGACGAGAATATTTTCTGAATTAATAACGGGCATGACAGTAATTTTTTTATTGCCTTGCTCCATTTGGATGAGCGCTTCAAACGCCAACACATCTGCTGAAATCGTTTTGCAGTGCGCCGTCATGACCGACTCGATGGAACATTCGAGCGGCTTTTCATGTTTTTCTAAAACGCGGCGTAAATCGCCATCGGTAAAAATGCCGAGTAACCGATCCTTGTCATCAACGATGGTCGTGACGCCCATTCGCTTGGCAGTCATTTCAATCAAGGCGTCTTTTAAGCGCGCGGTTTTAGGCACTTTAGGAATGGCAGCGCCAGAATGCATGAGTTCACTCACCGTTAATAATAATCGTTTGCCTAAAGTGCCGCCCGGATGCGTGCGTGCAAAATCATCCATGGTAAAGCCGCGGGCATGGAGGAGGGCCACCGCCAGCGCATCGCCTAAGACTAGCGAGACTGTACTGCTGGAGGTGGGTGCAAGGGTTAAATCACAAGCTTCTTTATCAACCCCCATATTCAGAACCACGTCAGCTTCGTGGGCTAAGGGAGAAGTGGGATCACTCGTCATCGCAATCAGGGGGATCTTGGCAGCTTTTACATGGGGAATTAAGGTTAAAATTTCACTCGTTTTACCTGAATTGGAAATGGCAAGTAATATATCCCCTGTCATGAGCATGCCAAAGTCCCCATGAATCGCTTCTGCGGCATGCACAAAAAAAGCAGGGGTTCCCGTACTGGCCAGTGTGGCTGCAATTTTACCGCCCACGTGTCCTGATTTACCCAGCCCCATGACGACGACCCGTCTTTCACAGGCGAGCATCAATGCGCACGCTTTTTCAAAATTCTCGTCAATGAGATTTTTCAGATGCGCTATGGCGTCGATTTCTTTATCGATGAGTGCGAGTGCCGATGCTTTGAAATTTTTTGTAACCATAAAACCTACTTGAAAAATGGCCCCCTTAATAAGGGGGCTGTCAACGAAGTTGACTGGGGGATTTATTTAACATCGCTGCCTCATAAATCTCCCCCATCGGCTGCGCCGATGACCCCTCTTGTTAAGAGGGGAGCAAATCAATCGCAGACCCAACCTAATTTACCTATCAAGTTGCAATCACAGCCCAGATTGACTATAATGCGCAGCTTGCGATTTACCGCATTTTATCATAGTTAGTGGGATAGGAAAAAGTCTTGAACTCAAACAGTGCCAGTTATGTCAGTATTCGGAATCTTTCTTTTTATCGAGAAAACAGAGCGATCTTTGATGATGTAAGTATGGATTTTCCGGTGGGGAAAGTTAGCGCAGTCATGGGTCCGAGCGGCATTGGTAAAACCACACTCTTGCGACTCATCGGCGCAGAGCTCCGTCCTCATAAAGGCAACATCGAAGTGGGTGGCGTCAATATTCATTCTTTATCGCGTAAAGCCTTAATGAAGGCGCGTCGCCAAATGAGCCTCATGTTTCAAACCAATGCACTTTTTACGGGCATGAATGTGCTCGAAAATATTGCTTTTCCTTTACGCATTCACACTGATTTTACCGACGAGATGATTCGCGATGTCGTGCTCATGAAATTAGAAGCGGTGGGACTTCGCGGTGCCCGCGATCTCATGCCTTCTCAATTATCCGGCGGGATGGCAAGACGGGTTGCGCTGGCCCGCGCCATTGCTCTCGATCCCGATCTCATGATGTATGATGAGCCTTTTACAGGACAAGATCCCATTTCACAAGGGGTGCTCAGTAATCTGGTGAAAAAACTCAATGATAATTTAGGGATGACCTCCATTATTGTCTCGCACAATTTAGAAATCGTGTCACAAATTGCCGATTATATTTATATTGTAGCCAATGGCACAGTGCTGGCCAAAGGTACGCTTAAAGAAATTGAATCCACGGGATCGCCGTATGTTGAGCAGTTTTTAAAGGGCTTGCCTGATGGCCCTGTGCACTTTCATTATCCAGCGCCGGATTATCGCGATGATTTATTGAGAGGTGCCGCTTAATGTTACGGTATATTCAATTGCTTGGCATGCACACGCTGAAATTTTTAGGCAGTGTGGGACTTTCTGTTTTTTTATTTATACGGATGATGGCGCGCCCGCAGCCGCATTTACATCCTATTCGTTCGACCATTCATCAAGTTTTTTTCCTGGGCGTGCTGTCACTGCCCATTATGTTAGTGGCATCCTTATTTATCGGCATGGTCGTAGGCTTACAAGGCTATCATACCTTAGAACAATTTGGTGCAACAGCGGCGCTGGGGCAAATGATTGCCTTGAGCGTACTGCGTGAACTCGGGCCCGTTATTGCAGCGCTTTTATTTGCAGGGCGTGCGTGTTCTGCTTTAACCGCAG
>JBILMY010000071.1:0-5822 GCA_044375265.1 Gammaproteobacteria bacterium
AAAATAAGATGGCGAATAAAGGCGCTGCCTGCATATTTACGGGCACCTGCAGAGGCTTGAATGATGATGGGACTATCGACTTCATGCGCTGCTTCAATAATAGCGCGAACTTGTTCCAAATTATTGGCATTAAAAGCAGGAACGCCATAGCGGTGTTCTGCAGCGTGATCAAGGAGTTGTCGTAATGAAATCAGGGCCATAAAGCATTCCTATGAAAAAATAAAAGGAGGGGAAGATACTAACAAAAATGCGGTGGGGCTGCAAGCTCGTTCGTCATTCCCGCGCAGGCGAGAATCCATTAGGCATCTTTGCTTGCTTGTAATGTCTTTTCTATTTTGGTTTGCAATTCACCCGACTCATACTCTTCCATCATAATATCGCTACCGCCCACGAGCTCAGCGCCGACATAGAGTTGGGGGAAAGTAGGGAATTTATGTTCCCGCAAGGTTTGACGAAGTTCAGGATCTGCCAATATATCAACAGTATGAAAAGGGCAGCCAATCAGGTTTAATATCTTCACAGCGCGTGATGAAAAACCACATTGGGGTTCATCAGGCGTGCCTTTCATATACAATACCACCGGGTATTTTGCCAGGGTTTTTTCAATGTCATCGAGAATAGCGTTTTGTAGTGTTGCCATAATGTCTTATTATAACATTTATTTGACATTTTTCAAGGCAAAAGGCTATAATTCGATTCCATTTTTTTTGAGGATTGTATGATGAAAAAATACGTATTAGCAAGTTTGGCTGCTGCCCTTATTTTACCTGCTGTAAGTTTTGGGCAATGGTATGCGGGTGTAGGCGCTGGAAATATGTCGACCACTGATTATTGTAGTAATACCAGCAGCACAGCCTATAATATTTATGTAGGTTATTTAAAGAGTCTTGAGTCAAATAAAAATATTTCTCTCGGCCTTGAAATGGGTGGGGCATTTATGAATGCTAATTCATTAGGAATTGCGAATCTTTTTATTTCACAAGATGGGTGGGGAACCAGTACTTCAAAAATACAAGCGATAGAATTTTTACCGGAATTAAAATATACCGCTGCAGATAACTCTTATTTTCTTGTGAAGGCAGGGGTAGCTTCCGTTACTGATAAAGTGACTGTTTCACCATTTAACGATCCCTCCATTAATCTTTTAGATGTCACAGAAGTACATCCGGCTTTTTCAATAGGGCTTGGGCATAATTATACCAATCATATTGCCGCTGAAGTTGATTATACTTACATTGTTGGCGGAAACACCGATCCGAGTAAGGCAACTATTGACAATGATAGTTACACTGTAAGTGGCATGGGAACTGCCTCCATTTCTTATGTCTCGTTGGGCTTTAGCTACTTATTCTAAAAAAATCATGCAGCAGTCAAGTCAATCGTTTCAGTGCTTGCTTAATCATGTCTTGACTGCTCATTTTTTCCTTGTCCATTTTATCTAAGGCTTGTTTCGCCTCATTGGGTTTATAACCTAAAGCCAGTAAGGCGGATAAAGCATCTTGCTCGGCTTGCTGTGATGCAGACAGCGTGCTTTGCGCAGAAGTCACTAGCCATTCTTTTAAGCTGTCACGCATTTCAATCAAAAGCCGCTCGGCAGTTTTTTTGCCGATACCAGGCAGACGCGTCAATCGAGCAATGTTATTCTCTTGAATATGGCTCACGAATTCGGCAGGAGAAGCACTGGATAAAATGCTGATAGCGGTTCTGGGTCCAATGCCATTTACCTTAATGAGCAAGCGAAATAATTTTTTCTCCTCTCGTGTGGCAAAGCCAAAGAGTAGATGCTGATCTTCTCGAATGACTAAGTGCGTATAGAGTTTGACCATCTCGCCTATCTCAGGCAAGCTGTAAAAAGTGTTCATTGAAGCAATGACTTCATAGCCTGCACCTTGTACGTCAATCATT
This sequence comes from Gammaproteobacteria bacterium, assembly GCA_044375265.1. GTDB lineage: Bacteria > Pseudomonadota > Gammaproteobacteria > JABDGN01 > JABDGN01 > JBILMY01. Next base: position 1,906 of record JBILMY010000071.1, read on the forward strand.
AAATCCGGTGCATTTTTTTCAAGTAAAAGTCCTGACAGTTGACCAATCATATCGATTTCCTTTTGACTAAAATGCGACTTTGCTGAGTATGACATAAGGCAATTGCCAAGGCATCCGCAGCGTCTGCTTGAGGTGTTTTATTGAGTTTTAACAATTGTTTGACCATTGCTTGCACCTGTATTTTTTCTGCGGCGCCATAACCCACGACAGCGAGTTTTACTTCACGGGCGGTATATTCAGAGAGCCGTGCATCATAATGCACGGCAGCAGCAATGACAGCGCCGCGGGCTTGGCCGAGTTTTAGCGCAGAATCAGCATTTTTGTGCATGAAGACTTTTTCAATAGCTACTTCCATAGGCCTGTATTTTTCCATTAAAAGTTTAACGCTTTCATACAAAATTTTGAGCCGTCCTGCCATTTCGCCGCCGCCTGTACGAATACAGCCACTGTCGATATAAGAAAATTTATTTTTATCAAAAGAAATCACGCCATAGCCTGTAATTAAAGAGCCTGGATCCAATCCTAAAATAATGCGCATTAAAATCCTTGAAAGCTTTCCGGTAATAATTGTTGCAAATTGGTAACGTATTCTTGCTCCTGCTGATAATAGGCAACAACAGGGATAGGTTCATGCGCACTGAATTCGCTGAGGATTTGTCGGCAGTTGCCGCAGGGCAGTGTAGGCCTATCGGTATCGGTATAAATAGCGACTGCCTTAATATGTTTGGCCCCTGCAGCGATGGCGGAACTGATGGCATTGCCTTCGGCGCAAATAGTTGAGCCAAAGGCTTTGTTTTCTACATTACATCCCGTATAAATCTCTCCATTATCGGCCAGCACTGCAGCACCGACCTTGAATTGACTATACGGCGCATGGGCATTCTGGCTTACTTTTTTGGCAGAAAGATATAAATGATTGTCTGTCATAGTTGTTAACGTCTCTTTATAATAGGAAAATATAAACTGAGTGCAATAAGAAGCATAACCCCGTGAACCCACCACAAACCGATACTCATCGGGACATGTTTGTTTTCTAAGAGCACTCTAGCCAAGGATAATAACACGGCATAGAGTGTATAAAAAGCCAGCGCCGGTAAAAATTTGGCATATTTCCCTTGACGAGGATTCACTTTACTTAAAGGAACTGCCAACAAGGTTAATATCAAAATTTGGATCGTCAGTGAGATTCGCCATTCAAGCTCAGAAAGCTTCATCACATCTTCGCGGCCTTGAAATAACTCAAGACTGCTGGTTCCATCTAAACGGTGATATTTTGTTGTCGTTTTTGGTGCCATCAACCGCGCTTCATAAGCATCATAAGAAATGACCTTATAATCTAAATTTCCAGGATTTCCGCTATACGCATAACCACTTTCTGCTTTGAGATAGGGGTAATTATTTTCCATCACTTGTGTGGCCGTTTTAGAAAAACTCACTTCCCAAGAAGCGGGAGAATCTCCGGAAGGAGGCGAATATTGTCCGATAAAAATATCATTGAGTGTGTTTCTGTCGCGAGAAACGCTGCCTACATAGATGATTTGATTCCCATCGCTGGAGACATGAAATTGACAGGGCACAATACTTTGTATGATAAATTGATTGCCATTTGCCGTGAGCTCCCCCCTTTTTTTAACGAGCTCAGGCCCAGCAACGATAATAAGATAACCGGTAACTGCCGTTAATAAAATGCCTAATAAAAACGTATAGCCCACCAGTTTTGCCTGGCTTAATCCGGAGGCTAATAATACGGTCATTTCACTGTCAGCGTAGAGGCGGCTATAGGCTAACAAAATGGCTAAGTAAAACGAAAAAGGCAAGAGCAGACTCAGCAGAATAGGCATATTTACCAGTAAAATCTTGCTCAGCAAATGAAAGGCTAAAAGGCCTTGTGCAACACGGCTTAAATAAAAAGATAATTGACTCACTGTAGTAATGATGAGCAAGATGCCGCAAATCGCTACAAGTAATGTTAAAATCTCGCGCGTGAAGTAGCGAAAAACTATCATGGCACCTCGTATTATGGTATAATATTGAACTGCTAAATTATACACTGAAAACCCATCGTGGGTAAACTTTATTTAGGAAAATTTCACGGTATGCAATATAAAACAATAACAACCTCTCTTTCACAAATTTCTACTGGCGCTCTCATCATTCCCGTCAAGGCCAATAATACAATTTCTGCTGAAGCCGGGCGTTTTGATAAATCTTTAAAAGGCTTATTGAAAAATCACCTTCAAGCAAAAGATCTCTGTGAAAAAAATGGTTCAACCTTGTATTTGCCTGCCGTTAAAAATAAACAGGCGCTCCCCATTTTGCTTATCCGTGTTATACAATTAAATACCCTGCAAGACGCGGAACTCATGGTATCTCATATTCTCGGCAATTTATCAGCGCGCGTAAAAGAATGTACGATTGTGATGGAAGAGATAAATTCGACCTTATCTTCAGCGCAGGTATTGCGGCTGACTTTACAGGCCTTTCATGCGCGTACTTATCAATTTTCTGCCTATAAGAGCAATGTTGAAAAAAAATTACTGGAAAATGTGACTTTTTGGACTGAAGATAAAAAAGCGCTGGCAACTTCGCTGCCGTTATTAGAGGGTATGACGGTTGCCAAAAATTTGGCCAATACGCCTTGCAATATCTGTACGCCCGAGTATATGGCGGCAGAAGCACTTAAGCTAGGAAGCAGTGAAAAGAAATTAAGTGTGAAAATTTATGATGAAAAAGCCATTAAAGCTTTGAAAATGGGCGCTTTTTTAGGGGTAGCGCAAGGCTCTAAAAATCCACCGCGTTTCATTGAAATTCGATATGCAGGCGGCAAAGCCAAAGATAATCCCACGGTATTGATAGGCAAAGGCATTACCTTTGACACAGGCGGTATTTCTTTAAAACCCGGCGCTGGCATGGAAGACATGAAATACGATATGTCTGGGGGTGCCACGGTTATTGGATTACTCTTTGCGGCTGCCAAAGCCAAATTACCCCTTAATCTTGTTGGGCTTATTCCCTGCGCGGAAAATATGCCGGATGGCAATGCCTATCGCCCTGGCGATGTCTTAACGTCGCGCTCCGGTAAAACCATTGAAATCACGAATACCGATGCCGAAGGGCGCCTTATTTTATGTGATGTACTTACCTATGCCAAAGAAACATTTAAACCGCGCATGCTGATTGATATTGCGACTTTAACCGGTGCGATGGTTGTTGCCATGGGCAGTATTTATCAAGGCGTCTTTAGCCGCAGCAAAGCTTTGTTCACACCTTTTGAAAAAGCGGCAGAGGAGAGTCTCGATAAAACCTGGAATTTTCCTATTGATGAAGACTATCAAAAAGAAATGGACAGTAAAATTGCCGATATGAAAAATGCAGCCACTTCTCGTTATGCGGGTGCAATCACAGCGGCTTGTTTTTTATCACGGTTTGTCGATAAGGAACAAGATTGGGTACATATGGATATTGCGGGCACTGCCTATCACGGTGGCAATAGCGTGGGCGCAACAGGAAGACCTTTACCGCTTTTATATCGTTATCTTGAAAACCTATGCCAAGCGTAACAAACGCATTGACCGTTGATTTTTATATTTTTAAAAATAGCCCGATTGAGGCTTATCTGCATCGCCTCTGCGCTTTAGTGCAAAAAGCCTATCTGAAATACAATGCTATTGGCATTTTATGTGTTGATGAAACGCAGGAAAAAAGCTTGGATGATCTCTTATGGACCTTTGAACCAGGCAGTTTTTTACCGCACGGAATTGCTAACAATAAGGCTGATTTCCCTATCGTTTTATCTTCCGAGGTTGAAGCACTCAAAGACGTTAAACTTTGTATCAATTTAAAAGCCCACGCACCTTCACGGGGTCAGTATGAGCGCCTGGTGGAATGGGTCTATCCTAGTACCGATGCCATGGATT
>JBILMY010000073.1:0-5794 GCA_044375265.1 Gammaproteobacteria bacterium
AAATCGGCGAAGCCGATGGGGGAGATTTATAAACAATGCTGCACATAAATCCCCCAGTCAACTTCGTTGACAGCCCCCTTGTTAAGGGGGCGAATAATTAATAATTATAATTGAATTTGCAGTATTATGCAAATAAGAATTTTTGAGATGCTGGAAGCCGCAAAGAAATTTAGGCTTTTATGATATACTTTTGCCCTATGTCTGAACCCATTATCATGATCGATGCAAAAAGCGTCAACCACTCTTACGCCACTGCCGAAGGGGGCATGCGCTCGGTGCTTGAAAATGTGAATGTGAAGCTTTATGAAAATGAAATCGTGGCTTTACTGGGCAAATCCGGATCCGGAAAATCGACTTTACTTCGCATCATTGCAGGATTAACACTACCCACCAGTGGAGAAGTTCTTTATCGCGGTAAAAATATCGAAGGTCCCGTGCAAGGCATTTCCATGGTCTTTCAAAGTTTTGCGCTCATGCCCTGGCTCACTGTTTTGCAAAATGTAGAATTAGGCCTTGAAGCACTGGGTGTCAACATGATCGATCGCAGAAAGCGCGCTTTAAATGCGATTGATACCATTGGTCTCGATGGATTTGAATCTGCTTATCCACGGGAATTATCCGGCGGCATGCGCCAGCGTGTCGGCTTTGCGCGCGCACTCGTTGTTAATCCTGATTTACTTTTGATGGATGAACCGTTTTCTGCACTCGATGTATTAACCGCCGATAATCTTCGAAGCGATTTATTGCGCTTGTGGCAAGAGAAAAAAACCAATACCAAAGGCATGCTCTTTGTCACGCATAATATTGAAGAAGCCGTACTCGTTGCCGATCGTGTGCTCGTCATGGGCAGCAACCCCGGGAACATTCGCGCAGAATTAAAACTCGATTTACCACACCCCAGAGAAGAGGGTACACCCGTTTTTAATAAATACGTCGATCATATTTATACGCTCATGACCACGCGCTCTGATGAAGTCAATGTACAAACACGGCTGCGCCGCGCGAAGGGTGGAGGACTCGGTTATCATTTACCTGCCGTTACCGTCTCTGAACTCATTGGCCTTTTAGAAACCATGTCCAATCACGACAACAGTAAAATTGATTTACCGGAACTTGCTGAAGAATGGCATTTGGATATCGATGACTTATTCCCCTTGCTCGAAGCGTTGGAATTATTGGAATTTGCAACGGTATCTCGAGGCGACGTTGAAATTACCGAGAGCGGTAAACAATTTGCCACTGCCGATATTTTAAAACGTAAAGAAATTTTTTCAGAACACTTAAAACGCGGCGTCCCTCTCATTCAACATATTTGCCGCGTGCTCGATGAACGTCCCGGACATAAAGCGTCAGAAGAACGTTTTTTAACACGGCTTGAAGATTACTTTAGTGAAAAAGAAGCCGAGCAAGTGCTCTCTACCGCCATTGATTGGGGACGTTATGCTGAAGTATTTGCTTATGATTACAATACTGGCCTTTTAAGTTTGGAAAATCCCAGTTAATGACGCAGCCTATCATCGAACTTATCGACATTGAAAAATCGTTTCACGATCAATCAGTATTAAGTGATATTAACTTAATCATCTATCCAGGTGAATTTTTAACGCTACTGGGTCCTTCAGGTTGCGGAAAAACAACCCTGCTTCGCATGATTTCCGGATTTGAAACACCGGATAAAGGAAAGGTACTCATCGAAGGACGCGACATGAAAGAAACATCGCCGCATCTGCGCCACGTCAATACCGTCTTTCAAAACTATGCACTATTTCCACATATGGATGTGTTTGATAATGTGGCATTTGGACTGCGATGCCAAAAAGTCCCAGAAACTGAAGTTGCTGACCGCGTATTAGAAATGCTGACGATCGTGCATCTTGAAAAATTTATTTATCGCAAACCCGAGCAACTCAGTGGTGGGCAACAGCAACGCGTGGCAATTGCGCGTGCGCTCGTCAATAAACCGATTGTATTATTGCTCGATGAACCTTTGAGCGCACTCGATTATCGCCTGCGTAAAAATATGCAAATTGAACTCAAAGCACTGCAACGTCAATTAGGCCTCACTTTTATTTGTGTGACACACGATCAAGAAGAAGCGCTCTCAATGTCAGATCGCGTGGCTGTCATGGAACAAGGGAAAATTATTCAACTCGGATCGCCGCGTGAAGTGTATGAAGAGCCACAAAGCATGGCGGTGGCAAAATTTATTGGTGAAGCGAATTTTATTAAAACCGATATTATTGAGGCCAATGATACAACGCTTACGGTAGAAATTGAAGGCAAAAAATTATCGCTGCAAAATCGACGCAAATTTAGCACGCACGATAAAGTTGTCACACTGCTTCGTCCGGAAGACTTAAAAGTCTGGGGTAATAATGAAGTGACTGCGACTGAAAAAGATACGCTCTATCATGGTCGTGTAGAAACGGTAGTGTATAAAGGCAGTACGGTAGATTTGATCGTGCGTCTCGATAGCGGTACGCATATTCATGCCAATGAATTTTTTGATGAAGATGATGAAAATCTCGAATATAAAGTCGGGGAATCGGTATGGATTGAGTGGTTTCTCGGTTGGGAAGTGGTATTGCCCAATGAATCGTGAGCAACAAGATAAGCTTTTTAAACGCAGTACCATCAGTGTTGTTTCACTGTGGATCACTTTTTTTGGCATTTTACCCTTAAGCCTTGTTTTTATTTGTAGTTTTTTAAAAAATACACCCGACGCTTTGTATACGTGGAAGGCGACGCTTGAAAATTATGACACATTGTTTCAATGGAATTATTTCATCGTCTTTGTGCGATCGTTTAAATTAGCCATCATCGTCACGAGCGCTTGCCTCATCATTGGTTATCCTTTCGCCTATTTTTTAAGCCGTGTACCACAACATATCAAACGCTGGCTGGCACTCTTTGTGATTATTCCCTTTTGGACAAGCTCGCTGCTGCGAAGCTACGCCATCATCTCCCTCATCGACGCACATGGATTTGTCAATAATGCTTTATTAAAATTCCATATCATTCACGCGCCACTGCAAATGCTTTATACCAATTTTGCCGTGTGGCTCGGTCTCATTTATAACCTCATGCCCTTCGTAGTACTGCCGCTTTTAGCGAATATGGAAAAACTCGACCGACGCCTCATTGATGCAGCGCGTGATTTGGGCGCCAATGGCTATACGATTTTAACCAAAATTTTATTCCCCTTAACACGCTCAGGGATTTACGCCGCTGTTTTACTCTCGTTTCTTCCTGCGATGACGCTGTTTTATATTCCCGATTTACTCGGCGGTGCAAAATCATTGTTACTCGGCAATCTCATTCAGCTGCAATTTTTAGAAGCGCGTAATTGGCCGCTCGGGGCTGCCGTGAGTTTAACCCTCACCGCCTTCATGGGAATCTTGTTGTTATTTTATTTCCGTTCTGAACGGCAGCGCAAAAAATGGTAATGTCACCTTTTCGAAAAATCACGCTCATTGCCTGCTATGGGTTTTTATACATTCCCCTCATCGTGCTCATGATAGGTTCTTTTCGCGATCCCCATTTGCATACCTGGACGTTGAGCTTCTATGGAAGTTTATCGCAAGATCCCGTGTTACTCGGCGTCACGGGCAATTCTTTATTGGTCGGTGTATTTGCGGCAATCATGGCCACCATCCTCGGAACGATGGCCGCCTTCATCATTTTTCGTTACCGTTTCATGGGCAGAAAATTATTGAATGGCACGATCTTAAGTCTCATCATTTTACCCGATCTCGTCTTAGGCATCTCGCTCTTATTAGCGTTTCACTTACTCGGCATTCCTTTAGGATTTAGCACACTTGCAATTGGCCATATTTGTTTATGTTTGCCTTTTGTCGCAATCACCATCAACAGCCGGCTTGTCGATATGGACTTTAAACTCTTTGAAGCCGCGCGTGATTTAGGCGCTACCGAATGGATTATTTTTTGGGATATTATTTTTCCGCAAATTATTCCCGCGCTTATTGGCGCTTTCTTAATGAGCTTTACCTTATCCATGGATGATGTGGTGATCAGTTTCTTTTTAACCGGACCTGATTTTCAAGTACTGCCGCTTTATATCTACTCTCTCGTCCGCCTCGGCATTTCCCCTGAAATCAATGCACTTTGTACTATCATCTTTGTCGCCTCGCTCATTTTAATTGCGCTATCACAATTGAGTTTTCGAAAAAATAAATTGTCTTAAGCCCTTTCCTCATGCACACAAAAACGCAAATCCATACCTGTTAGACTAATAGGCCGTCTATCCTAATATTATTTAATATTCCTTTAAGCTTCCCTTGTTATAATGAAGGGAGTCTTTTTGAGAATAAAATTACAATGTCGCATATATCGTATAAAAAAAAAGAAGTATTCACCTCGAACAAGTTTTCATTGAAAATACCCTGTGCTGAGTACAGCCAAGATCCCCAGTTTGAAATATATTTTGAAGCAACAAAAGATAGTATCATTAATAACAATATACCTCCTATTAAAAGGATTTATTTAAGCGAAATAAAGGCAAAGATGGGTATAAATATGCAAGTTATTACCTTTACCCGTTTTTTCGCAGAAGGCCATTTTTATTGTATTGAATTTGAGCGCGAGGGAAAGCAAAAATATTCTTTAATTAATCAGTACCCTAACCCAATAGAAGATATTCTTATTCTTCCTCAGAAAAACACTTTCGGTTCATCTCTATGTCGTACATTTCATTTCTCTTTTTCAAGTCTTGACCCGAATCGTATTGGGTTTTGCCTCTCACCAGCAAACAAGAGTTATGTCATAGAGGAGGTTTTTTTACCTATGGGTATAAAAAATCGCCTCTCTATTAATTTCGACAAACCAGGAAGCGACCCTGTTTTCATTAGGTGTTTAGAGGCCTTCTCGGGAAAAAAACAATTTGTATTTTATGATAAAGGCCTCCGAAATTTATCCATTTTTGACCCTGTCACAATGCAAGTCATTATACACAAAGTCGATCCCCATATTGCTCCTAAAGAATTACACGGCTTGGACTACCTTTCATTAGAAATAGAAAGCAGCTTTGAAAAATCTTTTAATAATGGACATAAAACTTTTTTAATTTTTTCCCATCGACCTAAACTTCTACCGCAAAACCCTCCAGGACAATCCTCTTCTTCCTCAAGTGCTTTAAACTCACCTGTTAATTCTTATCGACTGATTGATTTTTTTATTCATCCTTCCAGTGGGCATAGCTTTTTCTCTCTTGAAAAATCAGGGGAAAACCCTGAAAACATGGAGGCACTGATTAATTTTTTAAGACTCAAACACTTAATCAGTGAACCCCAAGTTGATATTGATTTGGATGGATTTAAACGTGATATTCTTGAAGGCTGTGAGGACTTTAGCCACTCCAGTCATTATCAAATACTCTTACCCTTAACAGAAACCGAATACTTACGTCTACAACTTGAAAAAACTATTTTTAATAGTCCTTTGCCTAATACTGCTATTGAAAAAATTATTCAAGCAGATTTTGACATAGCTACAGAAATTCCGATGAGAGTCCAGAAACTTAAATCTTTTAATAATGAAGGCAGCTTAAATCATCTGAAAAAAAATGGGACTTTTTTCGAAACACTTCATCCAGAAAAATTGTTTTTTTGGAAAAGCACCCATCCGTCTTTAATCACCAACTGGGCTTTATTGAGCCATCAAGGTCGGTTTTTGGGTCAAGGCATTGATTTTATACTAAAAAAATTAACCGAAGCTTTTCCTCCCAGCCACGGGCTTTCTGTACTACTTAGTATCGCTTCTCAAGCAATCCAGGTCA
>JBILMY010000072.1:0-5794 GCA_044375265.1 Gammaproteobacteria bacterium
GTGGGCAGCCGCGGAAGCTTTGGTTGCATTCGCATGACAGAAAAAGATATTGATTATTTATTTCCCTTTGTGGCCATTGGCACCCCCGTGCGTATTATTGAAGAGCCTTATACCGCAGGTGTGTTGAACGGCGCGATTTATTTTGAAGCCAATAAACCGCTGGATGAAAATAAATATGAACTTGCGCAGCAACTTGCACCTGTATTAAAAACTTTGGCGCGTTTGTCACGACTTCATGAAGAAGCCATTAACTGGGAGCTTGTCAATGAACTCACCCTGTATCCGAGTGGGATCCCGACTGAGGTAAGTCTGCCCGCTTCTCGCAAATTTGTTATACTACCTGCGAAAGAACCCACGCCTTTTCATTATGGGAGGTCTTAAATGTACGATATTCCACTGACTGAAACGTCGAAATTATCCTTTCGCTTAGAAAGTTTATTTAAGGATTGCCATCACTATTTAGAGAGCAATGATGAAGAAATGGCTATCACTCATTTTTTACAAATTTTGTATTTTCTCGATCGCACCGATTTTAAAAGTAAGCTCATTCAAGCCTTCATCAATTATACGCCCCAGATCAAAGAAGAAGGTATAAAAAAAGCACTCGATGAATCGGTAAATTATTTACAATCCTTTACTAAAAAGCTCAATCATTTTTTTGAGAGCAATGATTTTTTAAATGCCTTAAAATCACAGCAAATTAAAATGAATATGCTTTTTCATTTAGATTTACCCTTGTATGCCTATTGGCTTCAAAAAAAACCGGCAGAAAAAAAAGGGGAAATTGAAGCTTGGCTTTCTTTACTTGCACCCACTGAAAAAATTATCACTTTATTAAATCAATGCATGCGATCCGCCGTTACTTTTTCAGAAACTTTAGAAGCCAGTAGTGGTTATTATGAATATGTGATGAGCGGCGAATACAGTTTTGCGAATATTAAGATAGAGAGTCCTACGGCAGTTTATCCTGAAGTCAGTACCAGTAAAAATCGACTGTATTTGTATTTTTACACACCCCGTAGTGCAGAGCGCCCCATACAATATAAAGAAGCCGTCACTTTTACCCTGTCGCTTTATCGTTAAGTTAAAATCTGCTACAATTGTCCCTTTCTAGGAGAGTTTATCATGATGCGTTATTTTCGCTACTTGTGCCTTGCTGTATTGAGTCTTGGCTTATTATCTGTTAATGCTTCAAGCGTTCCTGTACCCTCCAGCATTGCACCTATGCTTAAACAAGTCATGCCAAGTGTGGTAAATATTCGCGTCATGACTAACGATACGCAGCCTAACAGCAGCGATCCTGTACAAAAACTGGGATCTGGCGTGATCGTTGATCCGGCCAAAGGCTATATATTAACCAATGCACATGTAATTAAAGATGAAACGGATATTACCGTCACCTTAAATGACAGCCGTCATTTTGATGCAAAACTCGTGGGCCGTGATGATGTAACCGATGTGGCCGTCTTGCAAATTCCCGCCGAGCATTTAACAGGTATTACTCTTGGCGATTCTAATAAACTGCAAGTGGGTGATTTTGTCGCGGCCATTGGCAGCCCCTTTGGGCTTAGCCAAACAGCAACCACAGGAATTGTGAGTGCGCTCAAACGTAACGACTTAAGTATTGAAGGACTGGAAAATTTTATTCAAACTGACGCTGCCATCAATCCAGGAAACTCAGGCGGCGCGCTCGTGACGTTTGACGGAAAACTCATTGGTATCAATACGGCGATTATATCTACAGGTGGCGGCAATTTAGGCATTGGTTTTGCCATTCCCGTCAATATGGCCATGAGTGTCATGGAGCAAATCGTACAATATGGTCAAGTCAAACGTGGCCTGTTAGGCATCTTTGCGCAGCCTTTAACACCCGATTTAATACAAGCCTTTGGACTGCCCGATAAAATTGTGGGGACTATCGTGACGGCAGTGTCTGCTAATTCGCCAGCGAAAAAAGCCGGACTCAAAGTGGGCGATGTCATCTTAGCTATCAATGGCCAAACGGTAGAAAATCCTTTCCAAATTCGTAATATCATTGGACTCTTACGCGTGGATAGCCAAGTTAAAATTACCGTACTGCGTGATGGAAAAACACTGACTAAAACAGCCGTCATTACAAGCGGGGATTCACAACAAGCTGCCGCCAAAGCACAAAATCCTTATCTCAACGGATTAACCCTGATTGAAGTCAATCCCATTTTGTCGACTAACCAAGGGATTGTTCAAGGTATTCAAGTCGTGAATGTGCCGCAAGACAGCGCAGCGGCCGATGCGGGATTACAAGGCGGTGATATTATTGTATCAGCGAATAATAAACCGGTGCATAGTATTAAAGCCTTAAATATGATTGCTGCAGCCAGTAAAAAAGAATTGCTGCTCAATGTCCTCCGAGGACCCGGGGCTTTATTTGTTGTGATTAAGTATCCGGTGGCAGAGAACGCGGCTGTGGCAGCACCGAATACGGCACAACAGAAGTAACCATTTTTGCCCCCTTAACAAGGGGGCTGTCGACGTAGTCGACTGGGGGATTTTAGTGACATCATTGTTTTATAAATCTCCCCCATCGGCTTCGCCGATGACCCCTCTTGTTAAGAGGGGAGTTAAACTAAAAACAGGTTAAATAAAAAAATGTTCACCCCCTACTTTCACAACTTGGCTGATTTCTTGCACATGGGCGGCGAGGCTGCTTTTGTATGGTCTGCTTATGGAATCGCTTTCATGATCATCGGTATGAATATTATAGCCCCTATACTCAAAAGAAAAAAGTTGTTAAAAAAATTGGCATGAAACCCCATCGACAAAAACGATTATTTATCCTTCTCTATATTGTCATAGGCTTGGGCTTAACAATGACACTCGTGCTTTACGCACTCAAACAAAATATCAGTTTATATTACACCCCCACGCAAGTGTTATCAGGCGCAGTACCGCCAGGTAATACCTTTCGTGTCGGCGGCCTTGTCAAAAAAGGCACCTTAATCATGGATAAAAAAAATTTAGCCATTCGCTTTGAGATCACCGATTTAAAAGTCTCAATGCCGGTGACGTATCAAGGTGTCTTACCTGATTTATTTCGTGAAGGCCAAGGCGTTGTCGCTGAAGGCACGTATGATGCCGCGACACATCGATTTATGGCGCTTCAAATTTTAGCCAAGCACGATGCGAATTATATGCCCCCTGAGGTGGCTGATGAGTTAAAACAAAATGCTGCCTGAGTTTGGTTTATTTTCTTTAATTCTCGCGTTTGGGTTTGCGGTGTTGCAGGTTGTTTATCCAATTGTATTACCCCTCACCCTGCGCTTCGCGCAGAGATCGAACGCAAGGGGAGAGGTGAGATTCTCGCCACGCTATCTGGCCTACGCTCAAGCGTTTTTTGTTACGCTTGCCTTTGCAATTTTAATCTTCTCTTTTTTAAGCAATGATTTTTCAGTCGCCTATGTCGCGGAAAACTCCAATACGCATTTGCCTTGGTTTTATAAAATTGGCGCCGTGTGGGGCGCACATGAAGGCTCACTCTTATTATGGATTTTTATTTTAAATGTCTGGACTGTAGCCCTGTGTTTATTCAGTACGCATCTAGAAGAAGTTATCGTTGGCCGATTATTGGCAGTACTGGGATTTGTAAGTGTCGGGTTCTTAGGATTTTCTCTGTTTACCTCCAATCCTTTTCTTCGCTTGTTACCGATAGTCCCTTCGGAAGGCAGCGATCTCAATGCCATCTTACAAGACCCAGGCCTTATGTTTCATCCGCCGATGTTATACATGGGTTATGTCGGATTCGCCGTAGCCTTTGCCTTCGCAATTACGGCTTTGTGGAGCGGCAGATGGGATGCACAGTGGGCGCGGTTTACCCGTCCCTGGACACTCACCGCCTGGATTTTTTTAAGCGTAGGGATTGTATCAGGCAGTGCCTGGGCCTATCGGCAACTCGGTTGGGGCGGTTTTTGGTTTTGGGATCCGGTAGAAAATGCGTCCTTCATGCCCTGGCTGATTGGCACCGCGCTTATTCATTCTTTATCGGTAACAGAAAAAAGAAATGCGCTGCAAAGCTGGACAATTCTCTTGGCTATATTTACTTTTTCTTTTAGTCTCATCGGCACATTTCTAGTACGCTCGGGTATTTTAAGTTCAGTTCACGCGTTTGCAGTCGACCCTAAACGCGGCCTCTATATTTTAATTTTTTTAATGTTAGTCATTGGTGGCTCTTTAACGCTCTATGCGTTTCGCGCAGAAACAACCCGTTCACATCGGCAATTTACGCTAGGATCGCGTGAATCTTTTTTACTGGCGAATAATATTTTTTTAGCTGTGGCTGCCTTTACCGTATTACTCGGTACTTTATATCCCTTGATTTTACAGTCACTCAATGGTGAAAAAATTTCTGTGGGGCCGCCCTACTTTAATTTTATTTTTAGCGTATTATTACCGCCCATGTTTTTTTTAATGGCCTTGTCTCCTTTTACAGGATGGCAATCAACTTTTCCGCGTTTTCGATTATCACTTATTTTATTTTTTATTTTATCCATCATTTGCGCAACCTTGTTGCCTTATCTTTTTACGCATCAACTATTTTTTGGCGTAAGCGCAGGTGTATTTTTAAGTGCCTGGATTATTTTTTTAACCGTAAAAGATTGGTTTGATAAAACAGCAAAATTCACGCAGTGGAAAAATGTATCACTGCGCTATTATGGCATGGTCATTGCGCATATAGGTGTAGCCGTATGTTTGCTCGGTATTGTGCTGGTGAGTAATTATAGCGTGGAAGCCGATGTGCGATTATCCATTGGTCAATCGGTCATTGTGGGCAACCAAGCCTTTTCATTTGCTACGCTCAACCAAGTGCAAGGACCCAATTACACGGCGATTGTGGCAGAAGTACTTCGCTCTGAAGACAATAAAATAATGGAAACTATTATTACAGAAAAAAGGATTTATACCGCATCCAATGTTGAAAATACCAAAGCGGGGATCAGTAGTTCCTTTTTTGGCGATCGTTATATTGCCTTAGGCGATGAATACACTGACAATAGCTGGTCTTTTCGTATTTATTTAAAACCCTTTATCCGCTGGATTTGGGTGGGTGGGCTTTTAATGGCATTAGGTGGATTATTTGCTTTGATATCACCTCTCCCCTTGAGGGAGAGGTCTGCGCAAAAGCGCAGGGTGAGGGGTACTAAAATATGAAAAAACGCTTATTCATTGTATTGCCACTTTTTACATTTATCATCCTCTGCGTTTTTTTCATTCGTGGTTTAAGCATGGATCCCAAAGCTGTGCCTTCAGCCTTGATTGGGCAGCCTTTTCCTGCTTTTACTTCAACCGATTTAATGACAAATAAAAAATTGACGAATCAGATTTTTGTACATAAAGTCTCTGTGCTGAATGTCTTTGCCTCTTGGTGCACCGCCTGCCGTGCAGAAAGCACTGTGATAGCGGCCATTGCTAAAACTTCTGGAATCACGCTTTATGGACTCAATTATAAAGATGATCCTGCTTTAGCCAAAAATTTTTTGGGAATCTTTGGCGAACCCTATAAATCTATCATTCAAGATCCACAAGGCACCATTGGCTTAAATCTGGGTGTGTATGGTGTGCCGGAAACCTATATTGTCGACAAGGCAGGCATCATTCGTTATAAATGGATAGGGCAACTATCACTGCAAGATTGGCAGAATACAGTGTTGCCAGAGGTGAGAAAGTGGGAATGAATAGATTTTTCGCCCCCTTAACAAGGGGGCTGTCGACGCAGTCAACTAGGGGATTTATAAAAAACGTTGCGACAAAAATCCCCCCT
>JBILMY010000074.1:0-5753 GCA_044375265.1 Gammaproteobacteria bacterium
TCTATTTTATTGCCAGAGGCCATGCTTAATATCAAAAAGCATGAAGCGCTACGCTATTATTTATTAACCGAAGTAAGACTCGAGCGCATTGATTTATTACCAGCTGTGTTTAAAAAAGTCTTGACTAAAGTCGTGCGTCTTGATATTCAAAAGGCATCCCCCATTAAAACCATCACTGTTTTTTTAGACAAAGTGTGTCAAGAAAAAATCACGCGCGTTCACTTTTTATCACAGTCGCATTACACCTTGACCATAGGTATGAGCGCCATTGATCAAAAAATTATAGAAAAGATTAAAGCGGTTTCGCATACCACGCTTAAAAATCAAGCAATTTTTGCCTTGGGGATTGTGACGGGAAATAATAAAAAATACCTTAAAAAAAATCCCGGGAAAAATAGAGTGGCAGTTTACAAAGGTAAGGATATTTTACCCTTTCATTTTAAAACGCCCAGCCATTATGTAGAAAATAAAATGAGCGACTTTCAGCAAGTTGCACCGCTTAAAATTTATGAAGCACCTGAAAAACTTCTTTATCGCTTTATTTCAAAAAAACTTATTTTTGCTTATGATGATAAACAGCGCTTGCCGCTCAATAGTGTCAATGTCCTTATTCCAAAAATCCCCCATTATCCCATGAAAGTAATTGCCGCTTTATTTAATTCACGGCTCTATCAATGGCTATTTGAAAAACAATTTTTCAGCGTGAAGATTTTGCGCGCACAGCTTGAAGCCTTACCGCTGCCTTTATGGGATAAAGCGGTTTTTAGAAAAATAGAAGTTTTGGCCAATAAAATCGAGAGCGAGCCTCTCGAAAAAAAATATCAAGAGACTTTAGATAAGCTTATTATGGAAGGGTTTGGGTTGAGTGAAGAGGAGAGAAAGTATTTAGGATCTTAAGTGGATTTATCGTCTCTCCCCTTGCGGGAGAGACCGCTAAAATAGCGTTAGCTATTTTGGCGAGAGAGGGGTATTTAAATAAAAGGAAGTTTGGTACCCCTCTCCCTCACAATTTTTTCAAAATTGTTCGACCTCTCCCGCAAGGGGAGAGGTGATTTCTATTGAAAAAACCTTTATAATAGTGCCCATGCCTGAAATCAAGAAAACCCCAACAGATACCAAACCAGACAATAAGCCAGACAGCAAGCCAGGAACCAAAGAAACCAAGCCTGCTGCTGCGCATTCGCACAAGCGTGAAATTATTTTTATTTTATTACTGGGACTCACACTCTTTTTATTTCTAGCTTTTATTTCTTATCATCGCTCTGATCCTGCCTGGTCAACCACCGGCACTACGCTGCATACACAAAATATTGTGGGGAAAATCGGGGCGTTTTTTTCGGATATCGGCCTTTATCTTTTTGGTTACGTAGCCTATCTTTTTCCTATTGCAACGGGCTATTTTGCAAGACGTTCGCTTAAACAAACAGACATCACTTTTTCGCAGCAAGTTTTTTGGATAAAGACACTCGGTATTGTGTTAATGCTCTTGTCTTTATGTGCCTTATTTAGTCTTCATGTGCCTGCCTCTAAAACCTATTTACCCTATACGTCAGGGGGCATTGTAGGCACTTTACTGGCACCGGCTTTAGTGGCTATTTTAAATAAAGTGGGCACTTCCATTATTCTTTTCGTGGCTTTTTTGGTAGGCGCTACTTTAACCTTAGGGGTTTCCTGGCTTAGCCTTTTTCAAAAATTACTGCAAAAAATCAAAGCCTTTTACGCGCATTACCGTGAAGAGCAGCTTGCAGCGCAAAATGTGGCACCGCCTATGCCCGCACCTATGAAAGATATGCCGGCAGTTGCGCCCAAAATTATTAAGCCTCTTATTCCTAGAATTGTTGAAAAAAATGAATCTCCGGCAACTGTGGAAAAGCCAGCAAAATCCCTGCCTAAAGCAGATCCAAAATCAGAAAAAATATTATCGTCCAGTGATTTGCCTTCTCTTGAGTTACTCGCCGAAGCCAAACATGAAGGCTATAAAGGCTATTCGGAAGAACGGCTTTCTGAATTATCGGTGATGATTGAGCGAAAGCTTGCCGAATTTGGTATTGATGTCAAAGTCATGGAAGTGCATCCAGGGCCTGTGATTACACGCTTTGAGCTCGATTTAGCGGCAGGGGTCAAGGTCAGTAAACTTACCGCGCTTTCTAAAGATATTGCGCGCGCGTTATCTTTTGTGAGTGTTCGTATTGTGGAAGCCATTCCAGGTAAATCTTTTGTGGGTCTTGAAATTCCCAATCAGCACCGCGAGATGGTCAGGCTTCGTGAAATTTTGAGTGATAAAAATTATTTGGATGCCAAATCGCCTTTAACTTTGGGCCTTGGCAAAGACATCGCAGGAAATCCCGTGTCCGTTGATTTAGCCAAGATGCCACATTTATTGGTGGCAGGCACCACAGGCTCTGGAAAGTCAGTGGGCCTCAACGCCATGCTGCTGAGCTTATTGTATAAAAGTACGCCCTCCGATGTGCGTTTAATTTTAGTCGACCCTAAAATGCTAGAGCTCGCGATTTACGATGGTATTCCGCATTTATTAACGCCTGTCATTACCGATATGAAACTGGCGGCCAATGCACTGCGCTGGGCCATTGGCGAGATGGAGCGGCGCTATCGCTTGATGTCGAAACTCGGCGTTCGAAATATTCTGGGTTACAATGAAAAAATCAGCAGCAGTCCTGAGCCTATTTTGGATCCGCTGTGGGAAGATAAAGAGCAGCCTGCACCGCGCTTAGAAAAACTCCCTTATATTGTGTTGCTCATTGATGAATTTGCCGATCTCATGATGGTGGTGGGTAAAAAAATTGATGAGCTCATTGCGCGTCTGGCGCAGAAAGCCAGAGCAGCCGGTATCCATTTAATTCTTGCCACCCAGCGTCCTTCAGTGGATGTGATTACGGGGCTCATTAAAGCCAATATTCCCACGCGCATGGCCTTTCAAGTGTCTTCCCGCATTGATTCACGTACGATTTTAGATCAAATGGGGGCAGAGCAATTATTGGGTCACGGAGATATGCTCTATATGGAAGCAGGCATGGGCGTGCCGAATCGTATTCACGGCGCATTTGTCGCCGATGATGAAGTGCACCATGTGGTGGATTATCTCAAAGAAAAATCTTCCCCCGTCTATATTGAAAGTATTACCAAGAGTGAAGATATTGACAGCCCCTTGGCCAATATTGACGGTGTGGATTTTGGCGATAGAAAAAGTGAAGGCGGCGGTGATGTCGATGAACTGTTTGATGAAGCCGTCGATATTGTGGCAAGAACACGCAGAGCCTCTATTTCCAGCGTACAGCGGCGCTTAAAAATTGGCTATAACCGCGCCGCCACGATTTTAGAACAAATGGAAGCGCAAGGCATGGTCTCAGCAATGCAGGCCAATGGTACGCGTGAAGTCTTATTGCCGCCACGCGGTGATGGCGAGGATGAATAAATTTGTAGGGGCAGATTATATCCGTTCAAACAATGCGATACACTCCACATGGCTCGTGTGCGGAAACATATCCAGTAAGCCAATCTTTTGAAGCCGGTAACCTTGTTCTTGCAATAGCGCAATATCGCGCACCAATGTGCTGGGATTGCAAGAGACATACACAATTTTTTGCGCGCCCAATGTGGGTAAATACGGAATAATTTCTTTGGCGCCAAGACGGGCAGGGTCTAATAAAATCTTATCAAAATGTTCTTGTAAAAATGGGGCGGTTTCAAATCCTACACTCAAATCAGCGACTTTAAAATCCACGTTTTCAATCTGATTATGCATAGCATTTTCTTTGGCACGTGCAATTAACGCAGCGTCACCTTCCACCCCTAATACGAATGCGGCGTGACGCGCGATAGGTAAGGTAAAATTGCCCATGCCGCAAAAGAGATCGAGCACGCGATCGGTTTTAGAGAGCGCTAATAAGTCTAGGGCTTTATCCACCATTTTTTCATTGATGGGGCGGTTAACTTGTGTAAATCCCGTAGGATGGAAAAAGAGGCGAATGTTATAGCGGGGCAGATCGTAGGAAAGAAAGAAATGCTTGCCTTCAACAAGATGTATAGTATCAGGGCCTTTGGACTGTAAATAAATCAGTGCTTGATGTGTTTGTCCAAACCCTTTTAAGGCGTCTTCATCGCTGGCAGATAAAGCTTCTAAATGCCGAAAGACTAAACCCACGCCTTCATTGCCGACAGCGACTTCAATTTGGCTGATCGTTCGTTTGGCATCTAAAGTGTTAATCAAGCTTTTTAAGGGCGGAATTAAAGCGCTGACTTGCGGATCTAACACAAGGCAAGCATCCATATCAGCTAAAAAAGGCGAGTAGGGTTCTCGAAAACCCACCAATACGCCTTTTTTTTCCACATACTTCACCCCAAGCCTTGCTTTAGTGCGATAACCCAATGTTGGGGCTGTAATAGGCAGCATCCATTCTACTGCCTCAATACCGGCAGTATTTTTTAAAAGCGCAGCGACAAAGGCTTCTTTATGAGTAATTTGCGCTGTAGGATTGACATGCTGTAGGGAACAACCCCCGCATCGTGTTGTATAACTGCAGGGCGCTGAAACCCTATCAGCAGACGCATCAATAATGTTGACAGCAACGCCTTCTTCAATCGTTTTATTGCCGCGAATGAATTGCACTTCAACGGTTTCACCCGGCAGTGCATTATCGACAAATACTGTTTTATTGTGCGCGTGGGTAATCCCGCGTCCATCGTGCGTGAGATTTTCTTGTATCGTCAAAATTTCGTTGGCGTATTTTTTCATGCGGGCATTCTATCATTTTTTTGAAATTTGCTATAATGCCTCTATGAATCTCGACACCCTTATCCCGAATCCGAAAAAAGCACTCTTTTTTGCCAAAAAGCAATTGTCTGAGTTTGTCACCGATGCCGTCAACTTAGAAGGTATTGCTTATACTTTACCGGAAGTCCAAACTTTATTGGATGGCGTGACAGTGGGTGGGCATTCTTTAACTGATGAGCGGATCACCCTCAATCAAGCAGCAGCCTGGCGATTTTTATTTGAAGCGATTGAAAACAAAGTTTTTTCTTTAGAAAAAGACTTTGTATGCAAGCTGCATGCGATAGCAGCTGCAGATGAAGCCTTAGAATGGGGACAGTTTCGCAGTGGCAATGTGTTGATTGCAGGAACAGCCCATATTCCGCCTCCAGCAGATGCCCTCAATGCACAATGGGAAAAAATTATTTTTGACTATCAAACTTTATCGGTTAAAGCGCTTTATGAAAAAGCCATCGGTCTTTTTTTAGATATGGCGTATTATCAATTTTTTTATGATGTCAATAAACGCATGGGGCGCTTTATGATGAATGGTATTTTACTTGTTCGTGGTTATCCTGCCATTAACTTACCCGCCAAAAAACAATTGAAATTTAATACGCTGATGCTTGATTTTTATGCTAGCTACGATAAAGCAGCCATGACAGACTTTATGCTTAGCTGCTTAGAAGATCGATGGGTGAAGTTACAGTGTAATTAACCCCTCTTAATAAGAGGGGTGTCGGCGCAGCCGACGGGGAGATTTTATAGCACTTATGTCCAATAAATCCCCCAGTCAGCTTTGCTGACAGCCCCCTTATTAAGGGGGCATTTAAATTTAGTTATTTTGCTTGGCGGCGTTTTCTTTGATTTTCGCAAGAATTGAATCACCCATGCTTTTTCTTTGACCAGTATTCAAATCTGCTTGGATTTTTACTTCACTTGTATTCAAATTTATTTCATCCATAGAAAATGCTTTATACTCTTT
>JBILMY010000075.1:0-5736 GCA_044375265.1 Gammaproteobacteria bacterium
TCCAGGAAATCTCAAAAAATCACCTGCTTATTAAAGTAAGATTGAATGATAACCCCCGTTGTTATCTCTTTCCTTATGAGAAAAAATGTACCGAATGCAATAAAACGGTAGTTTACTATATTCCCCAGTTGATTATCCCCAATCCGAAACAACATAAAAATTTCTAATACGCCTTTTGACCCTTGATTAAGGACAATGATGTAATCTAGCCCTGGAAAGAAAGGTAAAAAGCTTGATTTACCCCCCTGTTTTAGGCTACAATTAACCTTCGTTTTACCCTAGAAAATATAGGTTTTTGATATGTCTGATACCACTTATGATTCCACCCAGATTAAAGTCTTAAAAGGTCTTGATGCCGTACGCAAACGACCAGGGATGTATATCGGGGATACGGACGATGGTTCAGGCTTACATCACATGGTCTTTGAAGTCGTCGATAACGCTATCGATGAAGCGCTCGCAGGGCATTGCGATAATATCGATGTCATTATTCATCTGGATAATTCCGTTTCTGTCAAAGACAATGGCCGCGGCATCCCCACAGATATCCATGCAGAAGAAGGCCGATCTGCTGCTGAAGTCATCATGACCATCCTTCACGCGGGCGGAAAATTTGATGACAATGCGTATAAAGTATCAGGCGGACTGCATGGCGTGGGGGTTTCTGTCGTCAATGCCTTATCCGAAAAATTAGAACTTACTATTCGTCGAGAAGGCAAAGTGCATCAACAAACCTATGTGCATGGCGATCCTGTCGAGCCGTTAAAAGTCGTGGGAGAAACGTCAGACCGCGGAACTGAAGTTCGCTTTTATCCCAGTGCCGGCACTTTTACGAATATTGTTTTTCAATATGATATTTTAGCCAAGCGTCTTCGTGAACTCTCTTTTTTAAATTCAGGTGTGCGCATTCATTTGCAAGATGAACGCGATGGACGCGAAGAGATATTTGAATATAAAGGAGGACTCAAAGCCTTTGTAGAGCATCTTAATAAAAATAAAACGGCGATTCATCCGACCGTATTTTATTTCTCTACCCAGCAAGATAATATCGGCGTAGAAGTCGCGATGCAATGGAGTGATGTTTATCAAGAAAATATTTATTGCTTCACAAACAATATTCCCCAGCGCGATGGGGGTACGCATTTAGCAGGTTTTCGTGGTGCTTTAACACGCACACTGAATCAATACATCGACAAAGAAGTGGCGCAAAAAAATAAAATCGATATGACGGGTGAAGATGCACGCGAAGGCTTAACGGCGATCGTCTCCGTCAAAGTGCACGACCCAAAATTTTCCTCACAAACCAAAGATAAACTCGTGTCTTCCGAAGTGAAAACCGTGGTTGAAAATGTGATGAACCAAAAGCTCGAAGAATTTTTAATGGAAAAACCCGTTGAGGCCAAACTCATCGTCGGTAAAATCAGCGAAGCGGCCAGAGCACGCGAAGCGGCGCGCAAAGCCCGTGATATGACGCGCCGTAAAAGTGCGCTTGATATCGCAGGGCTTCCAGGAAAACTTGCCGATTGCCAAGAAAAAGATCCCGCGCAATCAGAAATTTTTATTGTGGAAGGAGACTCTGCAGGCGGCTCAGCGAAGCAAGCCCGCAGCCGAAAATCTCAGGCGATTCTCCCTTTACGCGGTAAAATTTTAAATGTGGAAAAAGCCCGCTTTGATAAAATGATTTCTTCCGAGCAAGTGGGTACGCTTATCACAGCACTCGGTTGCGGCATCGGCGCAGAAGAATACAACATCGACAAATTACGTTATCATAAAATTGTCATCATGACGGATGCAGACGTGGATGGATCGCATATTCGCACGCTGCTGCTCACTTTCTTTTATCGTCATATGCCTGAACTGATTCAGCGGGGTTACATTTATATTGCGCAGCCGCCTTTATATAAACTCAGTAAAGGCAAACAATCCCAATATATTAAAGACGATACTGAGCTTGAAGAAATTTTATCGCAAATCGCCCTCGAAGGAGGCTCACTTTTGCCCGATGAAGGATCCCCACTCATTATGGGCGATCAATTGGCACATTTATCACGTGAATTTAATGCGGTACAAAAAACCATCCGTAAATTATCACGTCTTTATCATCCCCTCATTTTAAGCGCGCTCCAAAAAGCGCCCGCCTTGTTAAAAGAAATGTTAAGCGATGAGAATGCCATTTCAACTTTCCAGGAAAAATTACTGACCACCTTACGTGCAGAAATGACAGTGGGCAGCAGCGTTGAAATGAGCTTTAAAGAAAATTCAGAGCTTCATTTATATTTCCCTGAAATTACCTTGTCTCATTATGGGGTAAAAACAATTTATCGCCTGAATCCTGATTTCTTTGGCAGTCAGGAATATAAAACCCTTTTGGCCTTTGGTACCTTAAGCCAAGGTCTACTTGGTAAAAATGCGCGCGTTATGCGGGGCGATAAAAGCCGTGAAATTAAAAATCTAGAAGAGGGCTTACTCTGGCTACTTTCCGAAGCCCGCCGCGGCCTCAATATCCAACGTTATAAAGGCCTGGGTGAAATGAACCCTGAACAATTATGGGAAACGACAATGGATCCCAACAGCCGCATTTTTTTACAAGTGTCTATTCAAGATGCGGTTTCTGCAGATGAAATCTGCACCACACTCATGGGTGACGAAGTCGAACCGCGCCGCGCGTTTATTGAAAGCAACGCCCTCTCCGTCGTGAACTTGGACGTGTAAATAGAACCGCAATTAATCATCCTGAAAGATAGTAAAGGGTCGAATATTTTGAAGTTCAAGCGCTGTTAATGGAAGGCGCTTATTCTTAGTACTGGGCGTGGCACTGGAAACAAGCTTGGTCGTGCGAGGCGTTCTTGGTTCATTTGGTGAAGTTTGCGTGCATACTGTCGCCACCAAGCGAGTCGGTCGAGCAGGTGTTTTTAAAGGTGATATTGCTGAGTCTGTTGATTCCCTTTTTCGCTTCAAGGGAGAAGTCATTTCACTTTTCAGTTTTGTAAAAGCAGCCAGTCCTACCTCTCCTTTAATAGATAAATGTAGAATTCTATCAGCAAAAGTATTTTCGACGGCACAATATATGTCTTTTTCATTGTCTTCTTTTTCATAAAACACTGTCTTAAACGATTGCACGCCAAAAATATTATAATAATATTGTTCAAAGGTTTCTTTTTCAAAAGGTGATATTGGAACATCTAAAAGTTTTGATATCTTAGGGTTCTTCATTACATAAACAGCCGATAGTGGCAAAACAAGCCCCCCATAAGGCCAAGAAAATATATTATCAGGACACACGGTTAAAAAATAAGTAGCCTCTGGCAAAAAAATAATTTTTTGAATATCCCCTTGATTAAACTCAATGCTAAAAAGAGTATTATTCGTAAAGGCCCATCGTTTAAGATTATAGCCCCCGCTTGTGCTTTTCTTTTCTAGCCAATATAAATTTCCGCCAAAAAAATCATAATCTACCACACAATCAACAACATAAATAAAAATAGCGCCAATGCAATTTGGCTTATAATGAGAAAACATAATTTGTTTATCTGCATATAACGACAGAAATCCATTTCTTCGATTATGACAAATAATGATCTGTGTCGCTATTTTTTCAAAACTGACGCAAGTCACTTTAAATTTATCAGGAGAATCATAATGATACTCAGAATATAGCTTTTTATAAGAGGGGATATAAAATTTTTGGGGAGAAGGCTGTAGCGCCAAAGGTGAATTAATCGCCAGCGGACTTAATGAGGGGAAAGGACTTTCTGAAGATGAAGGAGACCCATAGAACCGGGTTGTCGGTGTTTGCCCCGCCTTAAAAGTCAGTGGATTGAAAGATTTCGTTGGCGTTTGAAAAGGAGCAGCCCCTACATAATCAGCGCTTTCTTTATCACTGGAAATAGTTAATCCCTCACACGAGGGAAAATCAATTTCCCCCTGATTCGAAATCGTCAGTAATGATAATAATTCACCATTTATCGATAACATAAAACATAAAGTTTCAATATTTTCAAAAAAGCCTACAGGCGCTTGTAAGCGCCATTTTTTACCTTCAGAATCATAGTCTATGACATCTTTATCTATGACATCTTTATTTTTATGAAAATAGATGGTTTCTTCAAAAATATCTACCTCATTAGAAGAATCTGCAAGCTGAGCTATTTGTGTGACATGAAAATGCTTGGAAGAAACGCTCGATTCTGGTAAAGAAATATTCGTTGGTTCTAATTTGTCTCCGAACAATACCCATTTTCCAGGGTCATAATAAAATCGACTCTCCTTTTTACAAAAAACAACCTCTCCTTTATGAATAAAAATATCGACAATATCATTGCCTATTTT
Organism: Gammaproteobacteria bacterium; assembly: GCA_044375265.1. GTDB lineage: Bacteria > Pseudomonadota > Gammaproteobacteria > JABDGN01 > JABDGN01 > JBILMY01. The sequence continues at coordinate 4,330 of JBILMY010000075.1, forward strand.
TTTAAGACTCCAAAAAGCATGAGGATCAAACTTATAGGCTATCTCTGAAGCGTCGACAAAATAAAGACATCCTTTAAAAAACCAACTTTTGTGTATGTAAAGATCTATGGGAATTTTTTTTATCTTTTCATTAAAAAAATCAACGCTGTATAAAAAAGTACGTACGCTGCCAAACCCTTGTTCTCTTCTCAAGAAATATAGTTTACCCTGAAATACATCAACGTCAAGAGCTCTGCCTGGAGAGTACGTTATTATGCCATTGATATTTGAACTCTCAGGAAATATTGGCGATAAAAATTTTATTTTGCTATTGAGTAAATCATCTTTAACACTCTCGTAAATAAATAATTTTTCTCTCTTTAAGTCAAAATGTACCGTTAATAAAAATTGAGGCTGATGATATATCACAAACAAGCGATGCTCATTGGGAACAGAAGATTGATCATGGGTCGTACGGGTCAACTTTGTCGGCGTTGATGAACTAGGCAGCCGAAAAGGTGTATGACTCATTATTTACTCTATAAAATTATGTTGACTTATCTCTATAAATTGCTGCACTGATATTTCTTCAGGCCTACAATGCATATCTAACGGCAATTGTAACAATATTTCTTCCGGAATAAAACCTTTTAAATTATTTTTTAATGTTTTACGTCGCATTGAAAACGCTTGACGTACGAGCTTTTCAAACTGGCCATGATTTTTCACCAAAGGATTTTTTAAAGGGGTCAGACGAATCACGGCAGAATCGACTTTTGGCGGGGGGTCAAAGGCCTCAGGTGGCACCTCAAATAAAGCCTCCACAGTGGCATACGCTTGAATCATGACACTCAAGCGTCCGTAGGTCTTACTGCCGGGCGCTGCCGTAATGCGATCGACCACTTCTTTTTGCAGCATAAAATGCATATCTTGAATATTGCTTGCAAAACTGAGCAAATGAAATAATAAAGGCGTTGAAATGTTATAGGGTAAATTGCCCACAATACGTAAAGGTTTGGGGGAATACGCTGAAAAATCTACCGTTAAAACATCCGCCTCCCGAATATGAAAACGCTTTTCTTTCGATAAAAAAGCAACCAAATCGCGATCGATTTCAATAAGCTCAAGGGTATCCACATAATCTAATAAAGGAAAAGACAGCACACCCTGCCCGGGCCCAATTTCAATCAGATGATCGGAGGGCTTGGGATCAATGGCTTCTATCAGCGCATCGATCACACTGTCATCGGTTAAAAAATGCTGCCCGAAGCGCTTTCTGGGGAAGTGAGGTTTCATAAGGAGATTGTAGCAAAATTTTCTCTAAAAAAATGTCCCAATTCCCTTGCATTCTGGGGGAGACTTGTTATAATTCGCCTCGTTGGCGGTTTTCACAATAAAACAAGCTGTTGTATTCTGAAAGGGGCCATA
>JBILMY010000076.1:0-5645 GCA_044375265.1 Gammaproteobacteria bacterium
TTATTACTCGCACTTATCAAACATCAAAAAAAATATGGCCTCGCCTTTTTAGATCTCGCTTCAGGCCGTTTTCACTTAAATGAACTTGACGATGTCACCACGCTTAAAAATGAACTCGCGCGATTAAATCCCTCTGAAGTGCTCATTCCGGAATCATTTACCGATCCTGATATTATGCCGCTGCTGTCTAATCCGACCAAACGACCCGAGTGGGATTTTCATTTAGATATTGCTGAAAAAATATTACTCAAACAATTAAAAGTGCATAGCCTGGCGAGTTTTGGGTGTGAAGGATTTCCCGCCGGCATTCGCGCTGCGGGCGCACTGATTTTATATGCGCAGCATACACAAAAAAATGCGCTGCCGCATATTCAAAAGCTGACCAAAGAATCGCTCGACGATTATTTGATGATAGATAGCGTGAGTCGCAAACATTTGGAAATCAATAGCACCGTGACAGGTGATACTAAACAATGCCTTTTATCGTTAATTGATTTAACACAAACGGCAATGGGCAGCCGATGCTTGCAGCGCTGGCTCAATCGTCCTTTACGAAAATCTGCGGAAGTCTTGCGCCGGCAAGAAGCAGTGCGAGAGCTATTACAAAAAAATCAATTACAAACTTTAGGCGATCTTCTTTATAAAATTGGCGACATTGAACGTATCTTGGCCAGAGTGGCGCTTAAATCTGCGCGTCCGCGCGATCTCGTTCACTTAAAAATGGCGCTATCGATTTTACCTGCGCTCATGAATATTTTAAAAGACAATCAGGTACCACTCTTACAAAAAATTAAGGAATATCTCACGCCAGAATCTGCGCTGTGTGATTTATTGGAAAAGGCCATTATTCCTGAGCCGCCTTTTTTAATCCGCGAGGGCGGCGTGCTGGCTGACGGCTATGATGCGATGCTCGATGAGCTTCGATCGTTAAGTGAAGGCGGTGAAAAGTTTTTGTTAGATCTCGAAATCAAAGAGCGCATCCGCACTGGCATTGCCACGCTTAAAGTGGGGTTTAATAACGTCCATGGATATTATATTGAAATCAGTCGTGGGCAAGCAGAAAAAGCGCCGATTGATTATCATCGCCGTCAAACCTTAAAAAATGCCGAGCGATTTATTACCCCAGAACTCAAAGGTTTTGAAGAAAAGGTGCTTAGCGCCAAGGTGCGTGCACTCGCGCGTGAAAAAGAATTGTATGAGGCTCTCCTTGATACGCTTATTGAAAAGCTGCCGCGATTACAACAGATTGCCAAAGGGCTCGCCGTATTAGATGTCCTCGCAAGCTTTGCGCGCGCCGCAGAAAAATATGGGTGGACTGCGCCCGGCTTTACGAATGAAAATAGTTTAACCATTCAACGAGGGCGGCATCCTGTGATTGAATTTTTTCAAGAAGCGTCCTTTATTCCCAATGATTTAAAATTTAGTACGACTGAGCATTTTTTACTGATTACGGGCCCCAATATGGGCGGCAAATCCACATACATGCGGCAAATTGCATTGATTGTGTTACTCGCCTATATCGGCAGTTTTGTACCCGCGAAAAAAGCGGTGCTCGGGCCAGTCGATAGAATTTTTACGCGCATTGGCGCCAGTGACGATTTAACGAGTGGACGTTCCACTTTCATGGTGGAGATGACGGAAGTGGCGAATATTTTGCATCACGCTACCGAACAAAGCCTTGTGCTCATTGATGAAATCGGCCGCGGCACCAGCACCTTTGATGGCATGGCGCTTGCCTTTGCCTGCGCGCAAGACCTGTATCAGAAAAAAAGTTTTACCTTATTTTCAACGCATTATTTAGAGCTTGCGGATTTATTAAAAGAATGCCCGAACATGTTGCCCGTGCATCTAGCGGTGGATGAAACAAAAGATCAGATCGTTTTCTTACACGAAGTCAAACCTGGCATTGCGAATGAAAGCTATGGATTGCACGTCGCTGCCCTCGCAGGCTTACCGCCTACTGTGCTTAAACGCGCGAAGGAAAAATTGCAGGAATTGCACGGGAAAAATTAATGGTATTGTAGAGACGCGATTCATCGCGTCTCTACAGTGGACACTCATCATAGTTAATCACATAAATCAGCTTAATCACAGTTCAGATGCTTTATGGATTCCCGCCTGCGCGGGAATGACGAGGCAAAGCAAAAAATCAATCATAGCCTAAAACTACCCATTGCCTTTTAATTCAAAAAAGGTTAAATTATTTAATGTTAATTTAGAGGATTATCACTCATGAAAACGTTACGTTCAAAAAAAAGAAAGCCTACTCACCCTGGTGAGATATTGCGGGAGGATGTTTTCCCTGCGCTCGAAATGACACAAATTGCGATTGCAAAAGCGATGGGTGTTTCGCGTCGTTCCATTTCTCAAATACTGCATGAGCATAAACCGGTGACACCCGACATGGCTATTCGGCTGGCGCGTTTTTTAGGCAGTTCTTCAGAGACCTGGCTTAATTTGCAGCATGCTTTGGATGTATGGCTTTTAGAACAGGATGAAATAAAATCAAAAGAATATCAGCGTATTTTGCCAATAAGTTCGCAACCCGTACTAAAAATTTTAACTCAACATAGAAGCCATTTTTTGTGATTGGAATGCAATAAATCCCATTCACGCATAAACTCTAATTTCAGTTCTTCTTCTGTTGGTAAATATTATATATATTTTGAAGCAAAGACTCGAGTACTGTCGGCGAGAAATGCAGCTAAATTTTAAAGGCAAAAAAGGAAGCGGGGGGAAAGCAGCGTTGCCGAAAAGGAATCCCTTCTTCATTTGGGTTTTCTATAACAGCATTTCTTCTGGCAGCATTTTCTCTTTCTAGTCTTAGTTTTGTTGTTATTTGGATTTCATTGATTTCTTGGTGTATGCGCAAGATGGGATCAGGAAATTGCGGTAGTCTACCCTTATTATCAGCAATTTGTATCAATCTATTAATAATAAAATAATTGTTTTTGATGAAGGGTAAATTTTGTTTTAAAATTATTATAACACGCATTAAAGAAGCTAAATCAGGGTCATTATTGCTAAAAAAATATTTTTTCGAAAGTTCAGTTTGAGACATATTTGAAAATAAAGAAAGTTGGTCGAGTATATTATCTATATATTGGATTTTTTCAGCTTTAGAAAGCACTCCATAAAAAGGACTACCTAGGCCTACTGAAATGCATTTAATTTTTTCATTAATAATATTTATAACGTCGTAACACATGCCTTCATCATACGCTACTTAGCTTAAAAGAATATTAAAGAAAAATGAAGAGCCTATTAATTAAAAAAGCCCCTTTTTTGAAGAGGCTTTTTATCTTTCGTGACAGATTAAAAAAACTTAGTATATCCTACGCCACTGGGAGTCCAAGTGACTTGACCATTATTGACGGTACCTGTCAAGATATAAGTATCGCTGGCATCTAAACCATCAACCGCATTGGGTGTGACAGTGACGATGACATTAGCGCCAGAAGCTGCAACGGCGACAGACGCCACACGCGTAGTAGTATATCCTGTTGTATCAGGGATGCCTTGTTGTCCAGGCGTTACACATTGTGCGGCAAAAGTACTGGCATTATGAATGGCGGCGCAAGTGGAGATCGCTGTTTTAAAAGGCTCTGCAACGGTGATGAGTTCACTGAACGCTGCTTTGGCTGTGTAATTGTGATAGGCAGGAATAGCAATTGCCGCTAAGATGCCGATGATCGCTACAACAATCATGAGTTCAATTAAGGTAAACCCTTTCATTTTTTTTATACGCATGATGCCTCACTCCTGTAAAAATTATGGTGATAGGAAAATTTTATCCGAGCTTATCCTAAAAGTCAATTTAGGGTCTTGAACCATGATTCAGCGGATTAAGCAGATTGACCATGATTATTTATTGTCCTCGTCATTCCCGCGCAGGCGGGAATCCATGGGCCCAATGGACCCCCGCCTACGCGGGGGTGACGAATAAATATGGACTATCATCGGTTAAACGAAACTCTTTTAAGCTTTAAATACCACATTTCCTGTAATGTTGATGTAAGTGTTAGGCGTAGCAGCTTTGGTCGCATTTAAATTCATGTCTGCAAAAACTTGCTCTGTGCCTGCTGTAGCATTGTTGCCGATGGTAATGGTGGTGGTCGTATTTGTGGAAAAGTTATAATAGGAATTCCAGGCATTACTCTGACTGCTCATACTATTTCCATAAAAGCCGGTATTGACAGATTGTATACCGTTATTATTAAATTGAATGCCAAAAGCATAAGGGGCATCATCTACCATAACATTTCCTAATGTGATTGTATTATTGGAAAAATTTCCCGCGATGGTTTGCGTTCCCGTTTGATTATTAAAATAAATGCCGACAATATTTTCTTCTTGCGTATTGTTAATATTTCCTATTTTTACAGTATTTTTTGAAAAATCGCTGCCAAAAATTTGTTGACCTTGTTCATTCGTCACATTGATGCCAAACGCAGGCGCTTCTGTTATTTCAGCAATGGTAATCGTATTGCCAGTAATTGCGCCTTTGATAGTTTGCGTGCCTGCCGTTATACTCATCAATAATCCATAAACGACGGCATTGTCTGTGAGTTCGCCTGTAGTTATCGTATTATTTTCTATTTCACCATTGACTGTTTGTGTGCCTGCTTTTACATCTAGCTGAATACCAAAAATTCCTGCACCTATAGTGGCATCCCCAGTTGAAACAAAATTATTAGCGATGTTACCGGTAATTGTTTGTGTGCCATTATTATTTTGAATATTAATGCCGAAAAATCCAGCATTGTCTATATTACCTATATTTACCCTATTATTTGAAATATCGCCTGTGAGCAGTTGATTATTTTCATTTGAAAAAATAATCCCACTCATACTACCACCGCTAAAATCTGCTTGAAAATTTACGGTATTATTACTCACAGAACTGACGGTCATGGTATTGAGTAATTGCGCATTTCCAGAAGTAAGCACAGACAAGTTAATACCTCCGCCAAACATACCTTCGATGAGTCCTGATATTGAAGGAGAAGTTACTATAATAGCGTTATTATTTATGGTTGCTGCGACGCTTGTCCCTGCAATGGTCTGCGTAGGATCGCCTGCGCTGATAGAAAGGGCATAAGCAGGATTAGCAACGCCGGTAGTTATTCCTGGTAATGTGATTATAGAGTTTTCCATAACAATATTGGAATCCTTACTACCATCTGCCACTGCAATATTGACGATGCCACCATTGACAATGACATTGTTGATAATTAAATTTCCCACAGAAGTATTATTGTTAGTAATAGCGTTATAATAAGCACTTTCTGGACCCGCGTTATTATTAAGACCTATGACCGTGAGCCCCATATTTTGTAGGCTTACATTTTTTCCAACATTTAATAAATCTTGTCCTTCAATGCTGAGTGTAGAGGGTGTTTCATTCACATTGAAGAAATAACCTGGCGTATATTCAAAAGAACCTCCAGTGACCATCAGATTATTTCCCAGCGACACACTCTGGTTGCTCGTGAGAAAAATATCATTTTCAATTAAAATGACATCGGGACGATTTGGAGAGTTGAGCGCGGTATTCAAATCGATTTCATTCGTGATAGTCGCAAAGTCGAGCGTTTTTCCTGCGGCATTTTGATAAGGGGTATATTCAGTTTGATCCAGAATGG
>JBILMY010000165.1:0-3167 GCA_044375265.1 Gammaproteobacteria bacterium
AAATAAGGCAGCAAGGCCCCACACAAGGCCTGCATAAAATCGAGGAGAATGCGATCTATTTGTCATAGCTTAAATCCTGTAAAATTGTTTAAAAAATACTCACCTTAAAAAGAGGGGGTTATTATACTAAAGAAACGATAAAAAAATCTGTATTTTTGAAAAAAATTATAAAAATTAATATTCACTTAATAAATTTCGTGTATAATAGTCTTTGTCTGTAGGAATGCCTGATACCCAAAACTCCTCCTCAAAATATAAGGCATGTTAAAATAGTTTCCCTCTCATTGACTATTTTACCCTACAGACATTTTTTTTAGGTAGAATTTATTATTTATATCATGCGTGGATTTTTGTGGGGCGCCGTCTTTTTTTCATTGGCTTCATTTTCTATTGCCGCAACTAATTTCGATCAAGGAAAAGATTTTCTTTCTAAAGCGCAATCAAGCTGGACCAAAAGCCGTCTTTCTTTAGAAGGAGGGTATGATGACTCTTCTTACGGCACACTCGATGCCTTATTACCCTTTATGGGCAATGATGACTTTATGATCTATGCCAATGCCAGCGCAAAAGCCAACGCAAACAATGCGCTCGCAGGGAATCTTGGGTTTGGGTTTCGGCGTGTCAATGATGCAGAAACAAGCATCTTCGGGATGTATGCTTTTTATGACATTTTACAATCTTCGCAAAAAAATCAATTTCAACAAACAACCATAGGAATAGAGCATTTAGGGACCCATTGGGACTTTCGCGCCAATGCCTATGTGCCTGTGGGCCCCACGAAGATTACCAAAGAACAGCAAAACGGTGAGGTGTTGATTCAAGGTCATGATATTACGGAAGCTATTCAAGCCAATATTGAAGAAGCCTTGGGGGGCGGCGATCTTGAAGTAGGGCGTCTCATGAAAAATGGACAATGGCGAACGTATTTTGCTATTTATAGTTTTGGTACTGATTTTACAGGGCCACGTGCCAGGGTTGAATATTATATTACTAAAAATTTGGCGCTGATTACGACGGTACAATATGATAAACAGCGTGCAGGCCAATATTTTATTGGTGGACGCTTTAGTATTGGCGGCGCAAGAGTCAATTCAGGAGAAAGCTTAATTTATTCACGGATGACCGATCAAGTGGTACGTAATCAAAGTATTGTGACGAAAAATGATTCTTATAATTACAGTCAAACGTTTTACAACAAATATTGGCGTGTCGATAATACGGTAACAGGCGGTCAGCAAAAAGGGACTATTGAAGCGCCTTTTAGCAGCGTTGAAGCGGCAGTCAAAGAAGCGCCCGAAGGAGCTTTAATTGATGTGCGAGGCACGGCAGACCCTTACAGCTTAAGCAATAAAAATATTGCCTTAAAATCAGGCCAAGTATTGTCGGGTAGCGCAGTTGATTTGTATTTAGGCAGCTTACTGGTAAGTCCTGGTAACGGCATTTCTCCTATATTAAATACGGGCAGGATTACGATGAACAACAGCACCACGTTGCAAGGCCTGACACTTCAGTCTTACGTGTCCAATGGGGTGACTGTGAATAATCTGAACCATGTAAACATCAATCATGTCTCGATTTCCGGCGCAACAGATGCAGGCTTATATATCAACAATAGCCAAAATGTTGAATTAAATACGCTCACGCTGTCTAATAATACGGGCGCTGGATTAAACGCCGTCAATAGTAATGTAACTGCAAACACTTTGACAATGACGGCAAATGAGGGCGATGCAGGTCTTATTGCCAACGGAGGAACACAAACTTATACTAATATCGATAGCCATGAAAATGTCAAAGATGGCATACAAGTGCTTGCGGGAAATATTAGTTTTAACACTCTGGATGTCTTGAAGAATAATATAGATGGCGGCGGAGATGGCGGAGTGGTGCAAAAAGGAGGTATATTAAGTATTGCCAATGGAAACATCAATGAAAATGAAAATGGATTTTACATGGAAGGGGGAAGTGCAACGATAGCAAATACTATTTTTTCCACCAATCAATTTAATGGCTTATTGTTGCAAGAATACAGTGGTAAAAGCAGTTCAGTGAATTTGATAGAATCCACTATTGAAAAGAATGAAAACAATGGGGTCAAAATCAGCAATAACACAGATCTAAATATGACAGATACCGTTGTCAATGAGAATATCAATAATGGATTAGCCATAGAAGGGGGGGACGTGACTATCCATGGTGGGGAAATCAACGGCAATCAACAAGATGGCATTGCTTTTTCAGGAAGCTATGATAAAGTTGTAACGCTTGAAGATGACGTACGTATTCAAAATAACGAAGGAAATGGCGTTAATTTATCAGGGAAAGGAAGCTTTGCTATGCGTGGGGGAGAAATCAGTGGCAGTGGGAAAAGCAATGCGCCAAAAGAGGGTATTTATGTCAATGACCCCAACGTTTCCATGCTAATTCAAAACGTTGATATTTCTCATAATACCGGTAATGGAATATTGATCGATAATATTGATAATAATACACAAACCAGTATTTTAGAAGATATTCAAGTCAATTATAACGGACAAAACAGTATTGGAAATGGGATTGAAATACATACCGGAAGAATTCGTTTTCAAGGTCAAAATAATATAAATTATAATGAAGGAACTGGATTATATGCAAATTGTACTACCTTAACTTGTAATTTGTCTTCCCTTGATGAGGTCGGTGGTCAAATGAGTATGAGTCATAATGGAAAATATGGTGTTTTTGTTGATGCTATCCAAGGAAGTAGCTTTAGTTTTTATGATTTATTGGTTGAGCATAATACCGATAATGGCCTCAATATCGGGTATATTTTAACCATTTATGATAGTATTGTGCAAAATAATAGTCTTACTGAAACACCTCCTCCTATTGACACCTTTGTCGAAAACGGGGTAACGTTATATTCTTATAATTCAATTTTGGGCCATTGCAGTGGTACTGTAGATGTTCGAGGAAGTGGAGGCTGTAGTCAATAGTATGAAAAAATATTTTATATTCTTTGTTTTATTGTGTGGTTCACAGGCATTATTGGCCAATACGATTCGTTTATCGTTGCAAGCAAGTCCTAACGTAAATGTGGGTAGCAAGGGACAGCAAAATTCAGTGGCGGTGACTATCATACAACTGGATGCTTTAAACCATTTTCCAACAGCAGATTTCTTTGCCTT
>JBILMY010000077.1:0-5604 GCA_044375265.1 Gammaproteobacteria bacterium
CGCGAATGCGCTCAAAAATCAGTACGTTCGCATCCACGGCAATACCCATGGTTAATACTATTCCTGCAATACCGGGAAGCGTCATCGTCACGCCAATAATAGACATCACGGCCACAATGAACACCACATTCAAAAAGAGCGCAATATCCGCAATAATTCCCATAAAGCGATAATAAAAGGCCATGAAGCCCACGATAAAGATAAAGCCCGCAATCACCGAAATAATCCCACGATGAATATTATTCGCGCCTAAGCTCGGCCCCACGGTTTGCTCTTGAATCGGATAAATATTGGCCGGCAAGGCGCCTGATTTTAATTGAATAGAAAGATTTTTAGCCTCATTGGTACTGGCAAGTCCCGTGATTTGAAAGTTAGCACCGAGGGCACTTTGAACCACGGGGGCGCTGATCACTTTCTCAATTTTTTTCGTGGTATTCACGACTTTGCCATTCACTGTTTGCGGGGTATTTTTCGTTTCCACATACACAATGGCCATACGCTGACCGATGTTTTGCGCCGTAATTTGGCTAAAACTCGCCACTTGGCTGCCTGAAATACGCAGGTTCACAGCAGGCTGTCCATTTTGATCAAAGCCAGCGCTAGCAAAAGTAATAGCCCCGCCGGATAACACGACGGGATTTAACAATAAAATAGGTGTGCCATCTTGCATACTATATAAACGTGAGCCCATAGGCACATTACCCGAAGCCGGATCATGCTGACTATCGACCATATGAAATTCTAAGGTTGCCGTGCCGCCCAGCATTTGTTTCGCAAGGGCCATATCTTGAATGCCAGGAAGTTCCACCACCACACGATCGAGTCCTTCACGACTAATGATAGGTTCAGCAACACCCAAGGCATCAATACGATTGCGAAGCACTGTGGTCGTTTGGCTCATCGTATAATCGCGCAGTGCAGAGAGCGCCGCAGGCGATAATGTCATTTGTAAGTATTCACTGCCGCCTTGCGATAAGCTTGTCAGCGTGTAATCGGTAAATGATTTTTGCAAAGCCACTTGCGCAGCATTACGCGTCGCGGCATCTTTAAATTGAATAAATAAGGAATGATCAGGATTTTGACTTAAATTGGTATAACGTAAATTGTTCGTCCGCAGGGCATCCGCCACCGATCGTACATCTGATTTTTCACGTTTGGCAATCACAGAATCCACATCGACTTGCATTAAAAAGTGCATCCCGCCACGTAAGTCCAGACCCAAACGCATGGGTTCTGCGCCGAGCGCTTGCAGCCAGGCCGGGCTGACGCCCACTAAATTTTGAGCAACCGTATAATTATCGCCCAGGCCATTTTGTAACACGCTTTTAGCAACACTTTGATCGACGACTGAGTCAAAGCGCACGATGAGCAAATCCCCTTGCTGCTGACTCGACACTGCACTTAATGAATGGCTGGAAAGCAATCCATTCACTTGCGCAGTGACATTGGCCGGCAAACTGCCGCCCTCACCTGATGAAATTTGCAGGACGGGCGCCTGACCAAAAAAATTGGGCAAGGCATAGAGTAAAGCTCCGAGAACGAGCACGAGCAGTAAAATATATTTCCAGCGAGCGTATTTAAGCATCTTAAGACTTCAATGTCCCTTTGGGAAGGTTAGCAGTCACCGATGATTTTTGTACGCGGATAGAAACATTGTGTGCGATTTCCAATACAATGATGGTATCTTCAATGTCTGCAACACGGCCCATAATACCGCCTGCTGTCATGACTTCGTCGCCTTTGCCTAAACTGGCCAGTAATTGGCGTTGTTCTTTAGCGCGTTTGCTTTGCGGACGAATGAGTAAAAAATAAAAAATCGCAAAGAAAGCAAGCAGCATGATGATAGTACCCCAAGGGCTTGAAGCCGAAGTAGGCGCCGCAGCAGGCAAAGCATCAGCGTAAGCAGTTGGGATAAAAAAAGAAAGCAGATTCATCATAGCAAAGGCTCCTAAAAAATTATTGACGGCGAATTTTAACAAAAAAAAGGAAAAAATGCTATAATTTCACACTTCTAACGTCATTCCCGCGAAAGCGGGAATCCAGGGGCCCAATGGACCCCCGCCTGCGCGGGGGTGACGGCCATTGAAATTTATGCAAAATTCTAAATTTTTATTGCCTATGACAGATACCCTCACTTCTTTTTTACTACCCACGCTGGAATGGCGCGGCGCACTCGTAAAGCTTGAAACTTCATTAGAAGCGATGAGGGCGCAGCATGATTACCCATCGTTTATTTTTCGTACGCTGTCAGAAGCCTCACTGTTATCTCTTTTTCTCTGCACGAACTTAAAATATGACACGCATTTAACGCTGCAAATTATTGGCGATCGCCATTTACCCTTACTGCTTTGCCAAACGGAGCATACCTTATCATTTCGTGCGATGGCACGTTTTGAGGCCAATGCTTCTGAAGAAACGTATCAAAAATCCCTAGACAAGGCCCTACTCATGATTGCTTTACGCTTGCACAATGGTGAGCAACAACAAAGTGTGATTTCATTGCACAGCGCCGATCTGCCCGATGCCTTAGAAAATTACTTTAAACAATCTGAACAAATTCCCACGTATTTTTTGACTCACTGGATCGATAATGTTCTCTATGGATTATTTTTACAACAATTGCCGCATGTAAAAGAAACTACCGCACCTTCAAAAAAACAACTGCTAGAAAAATTTCCTCAGGTACTGGGTAGCGAGGCGTCACCTGAAAAAATCATTGATGCTTTATTTTTAGAAGATGCGCTCGAATATTTCCCCTCACGCCTCATTACCTATCAATGCACCTGTTCGCTTGAAAAAACTCTGCAAACGCTTGCACTCTTAGAGCCAGGTGAAAAAGAAGCAATGCTACTTGAGCAAGGAAAAATAGAAATCAACTGTGAATTTTGTGGAAAAAATTATGTCATTACCGAATAAATTAGCCAGTGAAGTTGAGCAGTTCAGTGAACATGCTTCTCGCTGGTGGGATCCTGCAGGCCCCCTAAAAACCCTGCACGACATCAATCCCTTGCGCATGGGATTTATTGAATCACAACTGAGTCTTCACCACAAAAAGATTGTGGACATTGGCTGTGGTGGCGGTATTTTAAGTGAAGCACTGGCTAAAAAAGGCGCCATTATTACCGGCATTGATGCAAGCGCAGCAGTCATTGAAGCGGCCAAAAATCATGCGAAAAATCTGGATATTCAGTACGAAGGCATACTCATTGAAGATTTTGCTCCAAAGCATTTAAACGCCTTTGATGCCGCGGTGTGTATGGAGTTGTTGGAACATGTACCCTCACCCGAAACGATGGTGAAAGATGTAGCAAGCCTCGTCAAACCTGGCGGCCTTGTCTTTTTTTCCACCTTAAGTCGCAATCCCAAATCGTATGTGGAAGCCATTCTTGTCGCAGAATATGTGCTCAAATTAGTCCCCAAAGGCACACACCATTATGGTAAATTTATTAAACCCTCCGAGCTTAATGCTATGGCAGAAAGTGCGGGACTTACGCTTCGCGCCATGAAAGGCATCGGTTATCATGTAGGGGATAGGCGTTATTTTTTACGCGATGATGTGTCTGTCAATTATTTGGCCTGTTTTGAAATGAAGGAGACTCCCTAATGAAAGCCCTGCTCTTTGACTTAGATGGTACGCTGATTGATTCTGCGCCTGATTTTGTCAGCATTTTAAATCGCCTGCGCGCTGAAGAGCAAAAAGACCCCGTAGATGAAGTCGCTGTCCGTGCAGTGCTTTCTGAAGGCAGCCCGAAAATGATTGAAGTGGCTTTTGGTTATACCATCGGCAGTTCCGAACATCAAGCGGTACTAAGCCGCCTTGTCTCTCTTTATTTTGAAGAAATGGGCAAAGAAGGGAAATTATTTTCAGGCGTGCGGGAACTGATTGATACCATTGTCCATCAAAAAATTCCCTTTGGAATTGTGAGTAACCGCAAAGAAATATCGGTGCAAAAAGCCGCGCGAATTTTTGATTTAAAAACTGACGTGCTGGTAGGCATGGATACCGTGGGCAAAGGCAAGCCAGATCCTGCGCCGCTCTTACATGCCGCAAGCTTATTAAAGATTGACCCTTCAGAGTTTTTGTATGTTGGCGATCATCTCATCGATCTCACGGCAGCACGTAATGCTGGCATGCAATCCGCGCTAGTCTCTTGGGGCTATAAAGCGCCGGATATGCAGTCTTGGGAACCTGATCATCGGATTAATAAGCCTGAGGATGTATTAAAATTATAGCAGACGCGTCACCCCCGCGCAGGCGGGGGTCCAGTGGGCCCATGGATTCCCGCGTTATGGCATTAACATGCCACCTTTCGCTTCGCTCAAGGCCAACGGCAAAGCCGTTGTTAAAATTGGCTTCGCCAATTTTTCGCGGGAATGACGGAGCAAAGCCTTAAAAGATTATGACCACTTCTCCAAAAAAATTCCTCATCCTTCAACTGCGCGCCATGGGTGATGTGCTTATCTCCACCACCCTTTGTGAAACCCTGAAAAAAAACTTTCCGGGTGCAACGGTCGATATGGTCGTCTATCCTTATACGGCAAGCGTGCTCGACAATAATCCTTTTATTGATGAGCTTTTTATTTTACCTGAAACCGTGAAAGAAAAAGGTATTTCTGCGATTTGGCATTTTTTAAAAACCGCGCGCAAAAAAAAATACGATTATTGCATCAATGTGCTGGGCATTCCTAAATCGACTTGGCTGGGTTGTTTTGCGGGCGCAAAACACATGATTGCCCGTCAAAAATCGAGCTTCTATGCCAAGCTCAATTCCATACAAGTCACGCCGGATCCGAATTTTTTAAAAGCCCTGCCCGTGTCTTGTTCTGTCAAAAATCGTCTGGAATTACTCACGCCGATTTTTGATTTTTCACCACAATGGGTTAGTGATTATAAAATTTATTTAAGTATCGCAGAAAAAAAATTTGCCGCAGATTTTTTACGTCACCATGCCATCGACACCACAAAACCCGTATTTTTTGTAGCGCCCATCGGCCATCGACAGTGGCCCACTGATTACTGGAAAACTTTATTAAATCATTTCATCACGCACTATCACGCAACCTTGATTGCGTCTCCAGCACCCGGAGAGCTTGAAAAAACGAAAGCACTCCGTGAAACACTGTGCAAGCCTGAAGCACTGATTATCAATGAAACAGGCAAGCTGCGAGATTCGGCAGCGCTGATGAGTCAAACGCAAGCTTTTATGGGTAATGATGGCGGCGCAAGCCACTTGGCGATAGGGCTCGATATTCCAAGCCTCACGATTTATTGTCCACGCATCGATTACCGTGATTGGTCACCGGTGGGTAATCCTCGGCATGTGACACTCACGGTACAAGATGCCTTAGGTTTATCTGAAAATGAGTACGATGCTTTGTTGCGTGAAAAAAGCCGTGAAGAATTGATGGCGCTGTATCCTACAATGACGACGGAGATGGTGGTAGCGAAGCTCGAGAATTTACTACGCGCATAATATTCAACCACCCCGTCTGCCTTCGGCATCCACCCCTCCTCTGGAGGGGAATAATTTAATCATAGTCAATCAAAATAATCAGCGTAATCAGTGGTCAAAATCATTGTCTTTTCACCCCAAAAAAGCTATA
>JBILMY010000078.1:0-5528 GCA_044375265.1 Gammaproteobacteria bacterium
GTCCATATTTCAGGGGGCACGATTCGAAGCATTATTCGATATTATACCCGTGAAGCAGGGGTGCGAAACCTCGAGAGAAATATTGCCAAAATTTGCCGTAAAGTGGTGACAGAAATTTTAACGCAAAAAGATAAAGAAAAAATTTTGGTGACCCAGCGCAATGTAGAAAAATATTTAGGCGTCAAAAAATTTCGTTTTGGTATTGCCGATGAAAGCAATCGCGTGGGTGAAGTCACAGGCCTTGCCTGGACGGAAGTCGGGGGCGAGCTCCTCAGTATTGAAGCTGCGGTGATGAGTGGTAAAGGCAGCATTACCTCTACCGGTCATTTGGGTGAAGTGATGCAAGAATCGATTAAAGCTGCTTTTAGTGTTGTGCGCGCACGTGCCGCGACGCTTGGCCTTGAAGAAGATTTTTATCAGAAAAAAGATATTCATATCCATGTGCCTGAAGGGGCAACCCCAAAAGATGGTCCTAGCGCGGGGATTGCTATGTGCACAGCGTTTGTGTCTTCTTTAACGGGTATTCCCGTACGCGCAGATGTAGCGATGACAGGAGAAATTACTTTACGCGGTGAAGTCTTGCCCATTGGTGGGCTCAAAGAAAAATTACTGGCAGCGCATCGTGGCGGCATTAAAGAAGTCATTATTCCGATTGAAAATGAAAAAGATTTGAAAGAAATTCCCAATAACATTAAAGCAGATCTCAATATTCATCCTTTACGTTGGATAGATGAAGTCTTAAAAATTGCCTTGGAAAGAGATCCTTTTAAAAAAATTAAACAAAAGCCCAAAAAAACTGCAGCGAGTGCAAAGCAAAAAAAGTTGAAAAAACCGCTGAAAAAAGCAAAAAAAACTTGACGATAAGGACGTGCTTTGCTAAAATCTCTCGTTCTTATACTCAATGAAGGGGAATAGTATGAATAAAAAAGATATTAGTGAAATCTTGGCTGAAAAAGCAGATTTACAAAAAGGTAAAGCGGCAGAAGTTGTCAATTTAGTATTTGAAATTTTGGCAGAAGGCCTTGTGAAGTATGATGCGGTAGCAATTTCTGGCTTTGGTACTTTTAAGAAAAAAGAGAGAAAAGCGCGTAAAGGTATCAATCCTAAGACGAAGGAATCTATCAATATTGCTGCGTCAACATCGATTGGCTTTAAGCAAGCCAGTGCGATGAAAGAAACGCTTAACGCGTAAAGATTTGGGGTGCTTAGCTCAGCTGGTTAGAGCATCGCCCTTACAAGGCGAGGGTCATAGGTTCGAATCCTATAGCACCCACCAAATGTGCTTTTACCTCTCCCCTTGTGGGAGAGGTCTTCGCCGAAGGCGAAGGGTGAGGGGTGAACAAAATGGTTTCACCCCTTCATACTTAAAGAGTTCTTGCGGAGTGGTAGTTCAGCTGGTTAGAATACCTGCCTGTCACGCAGGGGGTCGCGGGTTCGAGTCCCGTCCACTCCGCCATTTTTAAATTCGGCCTTGAGCGATAGCAAAAGGTGTAGGGCTAGGAAGCCCGACATAATCCCGGAAATAAAGCCAAATTATATGACTATTATTATCACACTGCTCGACGGCTCTCAAAAACACTTTGAGAAACCCTTAACGGTTTCTGACCTCGCTCATCAAATCAGCCCTAAACTTCAAGAAAAAGCCATTGCTGCCAAGATCGATGGTAAGCTTGTGGATACTTCTTATCTTTTAGACTCTAACGCCACACTTCAAATTTTGACCGATAAAGATCCGGAAAGCTTGGAAGTGATTCGGCATTCTACCGCGCATTTATTGGCCCATGCTGTCAAACGTTTATTTCCCAGAGCGCAAGTGACCATCGGTCCCGTCATTGAAAATGGCTTTTATTATGATTTTGCCTTTGACAGAGCTTTTACGCCAGAAGATTTAATTTCTCTTGAAAAAGTTATGCATGACATCGCCAAAGAGGGGATTGCTGTTGAGCGCAGCACAATGACCCGCGAAGCAGCCATTCCTTTTTTCCGCCAAATGGGTGAAGAATATAAAGCCAAAATCATTGAGGATATTCCAGCGGGTGAAACGTTGTCTTTATATCGCCAAAACGATTTTATCGATTTATGTCGCGGACCGCATGTACCTAATACGGGTTTCTTAAAAGCCTTTAAGCTCATGAAAGTGGCAGGCGCCTATTGGCGTGGTGATTCAAATAATGCCATGCTGCAGCGTATTTATGGCACCGCCTTTATCAAACAAAAAGAGTTAGATGGCTACCTTTTTATGCTAGAAGAGGCTGAAAAGCGCGATCATCGAAAACTGGCCAAAAAAATGGATTTATTTCATCTGCAACCCAATGCGCCGGGGATGGTTTTTTGGCACCCCAAAGGCTGGGCGATTTTTAGAGCCATGGAAGAATACATGCGTCAAAAATTAAAGGAATATGGTTATCTCGAAATCAGTACGCCCCTCATGGCTGATTTTGGGTTTTGGGAAGCTTCGGGTCATGCCTCTCAATACCGGGAAAATATGTTTGTTACAGAGTCAGAAAAACATGAGTTTGCCATTAAGCCCATGAGCTGCCCGATGCATATTCAAGTCTTTAATGATACATTGCACAGTTATCGCGATTTGCCTATTCGTTTTGCGGAATATGGCTGTTGCCATCGTAATGAGCCTTCAGGCACTTTACATGGTCTGATGCGGGTACGTAAATTTACCCAAGATGATGGGCATGTTTTTTGTACCGAAGAGAACGTTCAAAGTGAAGCGATGCATTTTATCGATATGCTCTATGCTGTCTACAAAGATTTTGGCTTTACCGATGTGTTGGTCAAACTCTCGACCCGTCCTGTAAAGCGAGTAGGGTCTGATGAATTGTGGGATTCGGCAGAAGCCTTTCTCGCGAATGCCTTGAATGACAAAGGTATTGTCTGGGAAGAAAATCCTGGGGAAGGGGCTTTTTATGGTCCTAAAATCGAGTTTTCTTTAAGAGATTCCCTTGGCAGGGTGTGGCAATGTGGTACGCTGCAATTAGATCCTTTCTTGCCCCAACGTTTATCTGCCTTTTATATTGATAGAGAGGGTAATAAAAAAAATCCTCTCATGCTCCATCGTGCCATCTTTGGATCCTTCGAGCGCTTCATCGGCATCCTCTTAGAGCATTATGCGGCAGAAGGATTACCCTTGTGGCTCGCGCCCACGCAAGTGGCTGTACTGACCATTACCGAGAAATACAACGACTATGCGTCAGAAGTCAATGAATATTTAAGAAACAATAACATACGAACAGAACTTGATGTCAGAAATGAAAAGATTGGCTTCAAAATTCGTGAACACGCCATGGCCCGCGTGCCGTATTTTTTCATCATTGGTGAAAAAGAGATGCTCGAGAAAAAAGTCACTGTGAGAAAGGGTGAGGAAAATTTAGGGATGTTAGCAATTGAAGAGGCAATAGTGATTTTCAAAAAATAAAAACTTCCTGTTCTTCCTTTTTCAGAATAAGCGTTAAGGGCCCTGGCCAATATTTATCCATCAAAGCTGAAAGATAGGGAGGACTCTCAAGGGTATAGTCGTAGAGCTGCTCTCTATTGGCAATGTGCATAATTAAAGGATGATCTAAAGGGCGCTTTTTAAGCTCAAAAATTTTTTTAATCGCAATCGGGCTATCCATTCTGGCGGCCAATCCATAGACAGTTTCGGTGGGCAGGGCCACTATTTCATCTTGATTTAATAATGCAACAGCTTCCTCTTTAGCGATAATCATAAGAAGATTTTAAATAAGTCTCCAAGGCTTTCCAATCTTTTTCTGTATTGAGATTTCGCCAAATTCCTTGATAATACTCAGCAGATACTTCATTGGATTGAATTAAAGGATCTAAAATTTTGGTCAATCCATAAATACCTTTACCTGCTTTTTCAACAGCTTCAGGGCGCATGAGGGCAATACAGGCATAATTCACTGTATTTTTGCCTTCCGGCATTTCAAGTCGGCCTTTAGCATTTAAATGATAGTCACCTTGCGGATGATCATAGGGATTATCGACCATCACTAAATGGGCCTGGGTATTTTCAGCTAAATGATCTGGCAGTTTTTTTAAATCATAGTCTGACCACATATCACCGCTGATAAGGATAAAAGGAGATTTTCCTAAGTGGGGAAGGGCGTGATAAATGCCGCCACCTACCCCTAAGAGCTCTTTTTCTTCGGAGAAATAAAATGAGATTTTATTTCTATATATTTGAGTTAAATGAGAAATTATCTTTTCTTTTTGATAACAGACATTGATGACGCATTCTTCGACGCCAAGGTCAATCAGCTTATCAATATGGTAATCAATTAGGAGTTTTCCGCCCACTGGCAAGAGAAGTTTGGAGGTATTTTCAGTCAAATCTCCCATCCGCGCACCGCGGCCCGCACCCAAAATCATGGCTTTCATAAAGTAGGATCCTCTAAAAACTCCCATGGATTCAATAAATTTATCTTCATTGATTGAAAATCTTTAATATTTCTGGTAACCAAGGTCATATCATGTATAAGTGCTGTTGCTGTAATAAAGGCATCTCTATCGGAACAAGGATTGGGAACATGAAGTTTTGCGCAGCATTGAGCAATTCTCATATCAATCGAAAGAATTCTATCAGAAAAAGCAGATAAAACATGGGAATTTAACCATGTTCGAAGGGTAGCTCCTTGCGCAGGATCTCGGCGTTCTTTTAAAAGAATACCCATTTCAATTTCCAAAATGGTAATGACTGATAAAAAAAGACTATTGGCTGAAACATGATTTGCCCAAGCTATTACAGCTTTATCTGCTGTTCCAAGCTTCGCTTTTCTTAGTTCAGAAATGACGTTTGTATCAAGCAGATACATTAAGATAGATCCGCCGGACGATAGAAACTTCCTTTTAAACGAGGCGGCTCAAAATCAATATCAGCACTATTCACTGACATTGCAAGTAACTCTACAATACTTTCCTGATGCTGAATTATTTTTTGATAATCTTCAATCGCCAATAAAACATGAGCGGTATGACCACGATCAGTAATAAAGACAGGGCCATTCATTGCAGCTCGCTTTGCCTTGCTGACATCTTGATTAAATTCTCTACTGGATAAAGTGGTAATGCTCATAAAAAACCTCAATAAATCTTATTTAAGATCAGTATATCAAAAATGTAGCAACGTGTCTACATTTTTAAAATAACGTTATGGACGGTCTTTATTGCTCATGGTACGTGACATCAGCCAATGCGTAAAGGCAATGCCAATGGCAGAAAGCACTAAGGTGACATGAATAGTCACTTGCCAGAAAATATAGGCATTGGACTTCCCGTCTGGTTGAATGAAGGTCACGAGTAAATGAATAGAGGAAATGGCAATAAGCGCCACGGCCAATTTAATCTTCATGGTTCCGGCATTGACTTCATCCAGCCATTCGGGCTTATCAGGATGATCGTTTAAGTGTAGTGGTGAAACAAAGGTACTGTAGCCACCAATAATCACCATGATGAGTAAGTTAGCAATCATCACTGCATCAATTAAATTGAGAACCGCCAGCATTAAAGTGCTA
>JBILMY010000079.1:0-5495 GCA_044375265.1 Gammaproteobacteria bacterium
TGGGTGATCATTCAAAGTGTGGAATTACGTCAAGCGCCGTGGATATTGTGGGTGAACGATCTGTCTCAACATGATCCTTTTTATATTTTACCCATCATCATGGGCGGACTCATGTTCCTGCAGCAAAAATTAAGCCCGCCACCACCAGATCCGACGCAAGCTAAAGTCATGCTCTTTATGCCCGTGATTTTTACCGTATTATTTTTGGGCTTTCCCTCAGGCTTGGTGTTATATTGGGTGACGAATACGCTCGTGACTGTGATTCACCAATATTACATTTTAGTGCAATATGAGCGTGTTGAGAAACAAAAAAAAGTCGTGCCAGCGCATAAGAAAAAAAATTAAGAGGGTGGCGTGGATTTTTTAGAAGAGAGTTACGATCCCAAACGCATTGAAGCGCAGCTTCAAAATGAGTGGGAAACCTCTGAGCTTTATAAAGCCAGTGAGGATTTATCGAAAGAAAAAGCTTATTGCCTAGCGATGTTCCCTTACCCCAGTGGCTATTTGCATGTGGGGCATGTGCGCAATTACACACTCTCAGATGTGCTTGCCCGTTATCATCGCCTTAAAGGCAAAAATGTTTTGCAGCCTATGGGTTGGGACGCCTTTGGATTGCCGGCAGAAAATGCGGCTTTAAAACACGGCACCGCCCCCGCCAAATGGACCTATGAAAATATTGCCCATATGCGCGGCCAATTCAAACGTCTTGGTATGGGCTTTGATTGGTCACGTGAACTTACCACTTGCCAGCCCAATTATTATCGCTGGGAACAATGGTTTTTT
Source organism: Gammaproteobacteria bacterium (assembly GCA_044375265.1). Taxonomy (GTDB): domain Bacteria; phylum Pseudomonadota; class Gammaproteobacteria; order JABDGN01; family JABDGN01; genus JBILMY01. Next base: position 784 of record JBILMY010000079.1, read on the forward strand.
ATTCAGCTTTTTAAAAAAGGGCTGGCCTATAAAAAAAATGCGGTCGTCAATTGGGATCCGGTCGACAATACGGTGCTCGCCAATGAGCAAGTGATCGATGGCCGCGGCTGGCGCTCGGGTGCACTCGTGGAGCGCCGTGAAATTTCACAGTGGTTTTTAAAAATTACCGATTATGCGGAAGAATTACTCGCAGGGCTCGACACCTTAACGGGCTGGCCTGCGCAAGTTAAAACCATGCAGCGCAATTGGATAGGGCGCTCGGAAGGCATGAGCATTGTATTTGACGTGAAAGATGAGCCGTCTCTTACTGTATTTACCACACGTCCTGATACCTTGATGGGTGTGAGTTACGTGGCGATTGCGCCCACACATCCTTTATCGCTCAAAGCAGCGCAAAATAATTCTGCATTGGCCGCTTTTATTGAGCGATGCAAAAATATTGATGTGGCCGAAGCAACGCTTGCCACGATGGAAAAAGAAGGGGTTAATACCGGTTTATTTGCCATCCATCCTTTATCCGGCGAATTACTGCCGATTTTTGCAGCGAATTTTGTGGTGATGGATTATGGTACCGGTGCTGTCATGGCCGTGCCTGCGCATGATGAGCGCGATTTTGCGTTTGCGAAAAAATATCAGTTATCGCTCAAAGTTGTGATCGCCGGAGAATGGGATTATGAAAAAGGCGCATTCACAGAAAAAAATACGTTGATTAATTCTGCTGAATTTAATGGTTTATCATTTGAAGCCGCGTTTGAAGCAATTTCACAAAAACTTGAAAAATTAAACGTTGGTAAAAGAGAAGTGCATTATCGCCTGCGCGATTGGGGTATTTCGCGTCAGCGTTATTGGGGCGCGCCAATTCCCATGATTTATTGCGATGCCTGCGGCATCGTGCCCGTGCCTGAAGCTGATTTGCCCGTCGTGTTACCGGAAGACGTAGTTTTTTCAGGGCCACATTCGCCTTTAAAAAACATGCCAGAATTTTATGAAGCTCTGTGCCCGACTTGCGCAAAACCCGCGCGCCGCGAAACGGATACTTTTGATACGTTTATGGAATCGTCTTGGTATTACGCGCGCTTTGCTAGCAAAGGGCAGAGTGAAGTCATGCTTGATGATCGCGCGAAATATTGGACGCCGGTGGATTATTATGTGGGCGGCATTGAACATGCTGTGATGCATTTACTCTATTCCCGTTTTTTCCATAAGCTCATGAGGGATATGGGCCTTTTAAATTCTGATGAACCTTTTAAGCATTTAATGACGCAAGGCATGGTGCTCAAAGATGGCGTGAAAATGTCGAAGTCTAAAGGCAATACGATCGACCCAGAAGTGTTGGTGAATAAATATGGTGCGGATACGCTACGCCTTTTCATTATTTTTACCGCGCCGCCCGAGCAATCACTCGAATGGTCTGATACCGGTGTGGAAGGCGCACACCGCTTTTTAAAACGTCTTTGGCTTTTTGCGTTTACGCATAAAAATAGTATTGCAGAAATCAATCGCGAAGCACGCGTGCATTTACAGTGGACTGAGCAATCGTCCTTGGTACGGGGCTATCGCCGCGAGCTTTATTTGTTACTCCAGCAAGCCAGCAATGATATGGCACGCTTTCAATTTAATACCGTCGTGTCTGCTTGCATGAAACTCTTCAATCTTATGAATGACTTTGTAGAAGCGATGCCAAAGCATCAAGACAACGCAGCCGATTTTTTTGCATTGAAGCAGCTTGTGCATAAAGGCATGTCGGTGCTTTTACGCCTTTTATATCCGATTACCCCGCATATGACTGAATATTTGTGGCGGGCGCTCAGCTTTAAAAAAGCCATTCATCAAACGAATTTTCCGCGTGTCTCGAATGAAGCCTTGATTGTGAGCGACAGTGAAATCGTGGTGCAAATCAATGGCAAAAAACGCGGTGAGATTACCGTGAGGGTGGATGCGAGTGAAAGCGATGTCTTAAAAGCACTACAAAGCGATGAAAATTTTACTGCCTTTTTACAAGATAAAACGATCGTCAAAACTATTTTGGTTCCCGCCAAACTCGTGAATGTGGTGGTGAAGTAGTGCACGTCATTCTTGCTTAACGCTCTGCCCCGTCATTCCCGCGAAGGCGGGAATCCATAGGGCTTAGATTTACATATTTGCATAAATTATTTACAAAAATAAACATTAACGGTATAATTCAAAAACGATTAATTAAAAACCATAAGAGGTAATTTCATGGAATGTAAAGCATTTATTATTAAAGATAAAAAAGAAACCTGTTTAAATGATTTCTTAGAGCCTGGTGAATATATTATTGCCAGCATAAAAGAAAATCCAGGTGAAATTAAAACAACTATTGGAGCAGACGGGGTAAAACATCTAAGTTTCATTGCTGCCGGAATTTCTGAAATAACTTTATTGATTCCAATGAATAAAGATATAGTGCAGCTTTTAAATTCTTCTCCTTCTGTAGATGATTTTTCGGCCAATCTTCATGAGATGAAAATAGAATTTTTAGATGAAAAATCTGAGCCTATATTAGGTAAAGGAAAGTTAGTTCGATCATCAAGCTCTGGATTTTTAGAGATAAGATTTTATAAAGGGATGCAATGATTATAAGTTTCAACATACTAATAAGCCTTATGGACCCCCGCCTGCGCGGGGGTGACGGCCACAAGGGCAACGATAAATCCCTGCTTGCGTGAGCGTGACGAAGAAATAAAATGACTACCCTAAATCCTGCCGTTTATATGCTCGCAAGCAAAAAATATGGTACATTATATGTCGGTGTGACGGGTAATCTTTTAGAAAGAGTTTATATTCATAAAGAAAAACTATCCGAGGGATTTACGCAGAAATATGACGTAAATTTTTTGGTGTATTTTGAATTTCATGAAGATATGCCAAGCGCAATTACACGTGAAAAGCAAATAAAAAAATGGCGTAGAGAGTGGAGATTTAATCTCATAGCGTCGCAAAATCCAGAGTGGAAAGATTTATATGATCAATTGGTTTAGATGTTTTTTTATTAGGAAAGCTTTATGGATTTCCGCCTTCGCGGGAATGACGGCGCGAGCGGGAATGACGAGGCAAGTCCGTAAATTTCTAGCAACATTCGTTTTGATTAGCACAATAAGCTTCCTCCTCACCAGCTGCGGATTTCATTTACGCGGCGAGTCAGAAACGAGTGTGGGAGATATCAGTCCTTTGTATATTCAAAGTAAAACGCCGTATGGTGATTTTGAAAAAAAGTTACGGCGATTGCTTGATGATTATCATGTGGTTTTAACGGATGATCCGATGGCTGCAAAATTTAAACTTGTGCTTATCAATACTAATTTGACACAGTCTTCCGGTATCACAAGTGCTTCCATGTCTACCCAGCAATACACTTTAACTTATAGTGCAACCTTTGAATTAGATACGGCAAAAGGCAAACAAGTAACGCCGCCGCAAACGGTACAGTCGTTGACGACTTTTACGGCGAGTACGCCACAAATTATCAATATGAATAGTTTTACGGCGCCGTTTCAAGAATCGCTTCAAAATGATGTAGCGTTTAGGCTCGTGAGTGTCTTAAACGCCGATAGAACGCAGGCTGCAGTACACGCCCTTTCTGATACAAAGCCTCATGCACAACAAAACGGCTAAGCTGTATTTATTTGCAGGTGATGAGCCTGTTTTGATAGAAGAGTCACTCGCGCCTATTATTTTAGACTATCAACAAAAAGGTTTTGAAAAAATATCCCCTGTGACCATTGATGGACATTTTAAACCGCTGCCTTTTTTTGAAGCCTGTCATGCACAAGATTTATTTGGCAGTCAAAAAATTTTCACTCTGGAATTTCAAAGTGATAAACCCAATAAAGCGCTTGTAGAAGCTTTACTGGCTTATGTCGAAAAACCGTCACCACAGTCAGTATTGATTTTACGATTTCCTAAACTCTCGATGGCCGCGCAAAAGAGTGCTTGGTTTTTGGCCTTACAAAAAAAAATTCCCGTGCGATTATTTCGCGCGCTCGACAGGCAAGGATTTAGTGCGTGGCTCAAACAAAAAATAAAGGAATCGGGGTTGCTCATAGACAATGACGCCTTGATGTTATTGGCCGAATATACCGAAGGCAATTTATTTCGTGCAAAGCAATCGCTCAATTTTTTAAAAGTAGCTTACACCACTGAAAAAATTACGCTGAATCATATTCAAGAAGCTTTTCAAAGCGCGCCTGAATTTACCCTCTTTGAATGGATAGATGCCGTCCTTACTTGCGATACATCACGCGCGATTAAAATGTTTGAAGCACTGGTTTTTGATCAGGTAGAACCCATTTTAATGCTCTGGACGCTTGCCAAAGAAATTCGCACGTGTATGGAGATTCATTATCACTTGGAAGATAAAAAATCTATTGATGCAGCGATGGAGGCAGTCGGGGTGTGGAAAAATCGCCAAATTTTTTTGAGAAAAAATGTGAGCACGCATTCTTTAAAAACCTATGAAGCGTTATTGCAAGAATGTGCGCTGATTGATAAAGCCATTAAAGGCTTAGAGCCTCAAGCGCCGCTACTTATGATTGAGCGGGTGATGCTTAAATTGTTGTGATTAAACCCCTCTTAATAAGAGGGGTATCGGCGAAGCCGATGGGGAGATTTATTAAGTAATGATGCTAAGTAAATCCCCCAGTCAACTTCGTTGACAGCCCCCTTGTTAAGGGGGCATTCATCTTAGAATC
>JBILMY010000080.1:0-5491 GCA_044375265.1 Gammaproteobacteria bacterium
GAGAAGGAGAGGAAAAGAATCGCTACAATTATTGGATAAATTAAGTTTGTTACACCCCACTTAACAAGGGGGGAAGTCAGCGTAGCTGACAGGGAGGATTTTTTCATCATGGCCTTAGTAAAATCCCCCAGTCGACTTTGTCGACAGCCCCCTTATTAAGGGGGCTGTTTTGCCTGAAATAAAATTTTCTGTACTACTCACAGCACAGTCTCAATACAGTGCGAGAGCTCAGACACCATAGCATGGGCATCCTCTGCTTTTTGCGCTTCAACCATGACGCGGATCACAGGCTCTGTGCCCGAAGCACGAAGGAGAACACGGCCTTGTGTGCCTAATTTTTTTTCACACGCACGCACCTTGGCTTGAATGGATTCTGCAGATAAATCAATTTTTTTAGACAGCTTCACGTTATGCATGACTTGTGTCCATTTTTGAATGCCCTGACACAATGATTGTAAAGAGGATCCTGTACGCTGCATGATTTCTAAAATTTGTAGCGCTGCAATGATGCCATCGCCTGTGGTATTTTTACCTAAATGAATGACATGCCCTGAACTCTCTCCGCCAATCACTGCGCCTACTTTTTCCAAGGCTTCCATGACAAAGCGATCGCCCACTTTCGTGCGTATTAAATCAATGCCTTTTTCAGTAAAGGCTTTTTCAATGCCCATATTCGTCATGACGGTACCGACTACACTGCCCTTTAATTTTTTTTGCGTCTGTAAATCACTGGCGATCATAAAAACAATATCATCGCCATCATATCCGCGGCCGTCACTGTCCACCAGGATAACGCGATCGCCATCGCCATCAAAGGCAATGCCGAGATCAGCTTTTTCAGCGAGTACAGCTTTTTGAAGGGGTTCAATATGGGTAGCGCCACAGCGATCGTTGATGTTAAGCCCATTGGGTTTCGCTGATAAAACCACTACATCGGCGCCAAGTTCTTGAAATACCATGGGCGCAATATGATAGGTTGCACCATTGGCGCAATCGAGCACAATTTTTTTATTATGGAAGGTTGTATGAATATCAATAGAGCCTTTGCAAAATTCAATATAACGCCCTGCCGCATCATCGATACGAAGGGCTTTGCCTAACTGTTTAGAGGATACGGTATGCATGGCTTCATCGAGTTTGGCTTCGATGAGTAACTCTATTTCATCAGATAATTTTTTGCCTTCTGAAGAAAAAAATTTTACGCCATTATCTTCATAAGGATTATGGGAAGCACTGACCACGATTCCGGCATCCGCATGAAAGGTACGGGTGAGATAAGCAATGCCTGGGGTTGGAATGGGGCCGACGAGTAATACATTCACGCCCGCAGCTGCAAGGCCCGCCTCCAATGCCGATTCAAACATATACCCTGAAATACGGGTATCTTTGCCAATCAAAACTTTGGCTTGTTTTTTTTGCGAAAAAACTTTGCCGACTGCCCAACCGAGTTTCAGCATAAAATCTGGCGTGATGGGAAACTCGCCGACTTTACCGCGGATCCCATCAGTGCCAAAATATTTGCGCGTAGGCATTATTTTATTTTCAGTCCCATAATGGCTTCGAGATCTACCGCGTCCAGTGTTTCTTTTTCAACTAAGGCTTTTGCCATGGTATGCAACTTTTCAATATTATCTTGCAGGATTTTTTTACCGCGCTGATAATTGCGCTCGATCAACGCGCGCACTTCTTGGTCAATTGCAAAAGATGTTTCATCTGAAATATGTTTACCTTTTCCACTCGCCATCGAAGCGCCTAAGAACATAGATCCCGAGTCATCGTTATAACACAAGGGTCCCATTTTGTCGGATAGCCCCCATTTCGTCACCATGTTTCGCGCAATCTCTGTCGCTTTTTCAATATCGTTAGAAGCACCTGTCGTGACTTTATCATGACCGAAAATAATTTCTTCCGCCAAGCGTCCGCCGAAGATCGTGGTGAGCTGACTTTCTAAGCGTTCACGTGAATAACTGTAGCGATCTCTATCCGGCAGGAACATCGTCACACCTAAGGCACGCCCACGAGGAATAATGGTCACTTTATGCACTGGATCATGGTCAGGTACCAGTAAACCAATGATGGTATGTCCTGCTTCATGATAAGCGGTAAATAATTTCTCTTCATCGGACATCACCATATTTTTGCGTTCTGTACCCATGAGGATTTTATCTTTTGCTTCCTCAAAATCTCCCATCGTGACCGATTTTCTATCGTGCCTTGCCGCGAGTAAAGCCGCTTCATTTACAAGGTTCGCCAAATCTGCGCCAGAAAATCCAGGTGTCCCTCGCGCAATCACAGCGTTATCAACACTGCTGTCCACCGGCACTTTTTTCATATGTACCGCTAAAATTTGTTCACGCCCTTTAATGTCAGGTAATCCTACGGTGACTTGTCTGTCAAAACGACCGGGACGCAGTAACGCTGGATCGAGGACATCGGGACGATTCGTTGCTGCAAATAAAATCACGCTGCTATTATCGGAAAAGCCATCCATTTCAACCAGTAATTGATTGAGCGTTTGTTCGCGTTCATCATGACCGCCGCCCATGCCTGTACCGCGATGACGTCCCACGGCATCAATCTCGTCGATAAAAATAATGCAGGGCGAATTTTTCTTTGCTTCTGCAAACATTTCACGAACGCGTGATGCGCCAACGCCCACAAACATTTCGACAAAGTCAGAACCTGAAATCGTAAAGAAGGGGACACCGGCTTCTCCTGCCACAGCTTTGGCCAGCAAGGTTTTCCCTGTTCCAGGAGGCCCTACCAATAACACACCGCGCGGAATTTTACCGCCGAGATTTTGATATTTTTTAGGATCTTTCAGATAATCCACCACTTCTTTCACTTCAGCTTTGGCTTCATCAACGCCAGCGACATCTGCAAAGGTAATTTTATTTTCATCTTTGGTGAGCATACGTGCTTTGCTTTTGCCAAAAGACATAAGACCGCCTTTACCGCCGCCTTGCATTTGACGCATGAAAAATAACCATACACCAATTAAAAGTAAGAAAGGAAACCAGCTGATTAAAATCTTGGTCCATAAACTTTCTTCTGCAGGGGGTTTGCCTTTGACATCGACACCTTTTTTCAACAGATCCCCGAGTAAAAAGGGATCAGGTAGCGGTAAATAGCTTTGAAATTGTCCATTGTTATAAGCGCCTGAAATCAGCCCTGTTGCATCATCGATCGTGACTTCTTTAATTTGGCTATTATTCACGGCGGATAAGAATTGGGTATAGGTGAGCGTACTCACACCGCGATCTTTGGGCGCAAACGCATTGAAGAGAGAAAAAAGAATAATGCCTGCAATGATCCAAATAAAAATGTTTTTTAATATATCGTTTTTCAAAATATGCCTCGTGGAAAGTAAGTCTCAATAATCATCTAAAGGGGGTCGATTATAAAGTAAATATGGGGTGAAAATCAATTAAATCAAGAGAGCTAGCACGACACGGCGTCCTTCGGATAAAAGTACGTTATAAGTACCGCAAGCGCTACGACTGCTCATGCAATCAATATTGTGCAAAAAAGAGTCAGGTGGAAATATTGTTTTATCTCCTGTGCCTACCACATAAATATCGGCGGGTAAGTGCTGTAAAGTTTCTTGCAGGTGTTCGGTAAAAAGGGTGTCTTGCTCAGTATGGCTTAACTGCGTTGCACCTTCGGCATGGAAAAGAACAGGCGTTTGATAGCGCCGCCCATTCATGAGCAACACACTGCCTTTTTCATAGCTTTTAATGGCACCGCTCTGGCTAGGTTCTTGAATGATTTCCATGGGGATATTATAACACGAAGAAATTGTGATAAAATCCCCCTTACTTTTTAAGTCCCTTTTTTCTGGAGAGTCCTCATGGATAAAAAAATCTTATCATCAGTCTTTGCAGGTGTGCTGAGTGCAACGATTGCAGATGTCACTATGGCCAATACTGTTTCCCACGATGTGGTGCCCAATTTACCCGCCATGAAAGTATTAACCGATAACAATACGGCAAATACTTGTGCCAGTAAATGTTCAAGCAAAGATGACAGCTGCTGCGCGTCATGCTGTGCTTGCTGCTCATCAAGCTGTTGCTCAACAACAGCCTGCTGTTCTACCGGAGATGACGACTAATCTTAGCGTAAGTGAATTTTGGGCAGAAAATGATGACAGAACCTGTACAGTCTCTGCCCGAGATTTACGCCTTACTCTCGCAAAAAAATTCCAATGTCGTTAAAGAAATCCTTCCGATAGAGGGTATTTTTGAAACGCATACGCATTACCCGCTCGGTGAAATTTCTGACAAAATTCATCACACCACGGCTTATTATCATAGCCACAGCTCGCATGATCCCTTACGTTTAGCCGATCATGGTCACTTTCATATTTTTTTAAAAAAGAAGCATTTTGAAGGCGTTGAGCCCTTGGCGCGCTCTGAAAAAAATCTTGCCAAAGACACGAAAGATAGCGCTACACATGTGATCTCTATCAGCATGAATGCTTACGGATTTCCCATCGCCTTATTTACGCTCAATCATTGGGTCATTGGCGGAAGGTGGCACAGTGCAGACGCTATCATTGAAAAACTGGATAACTTTATTTTATCGCATTCACATTATAACCTCACCAGTCAGTGGATCACACAGATGATGACAGTATGCCATCCCCTTATTGTCGCGCTTTTACAAAAACGTGATGAAATTTTACACAGTGAAATAAAACAATTTCCAAAAGAGAATATCTTTCAAAAGCGTGATCTGGAAATCTTGTCTCTCTATGAATTTCCTTGATTTTTGAGGCCAAATAAGGCTATACTTCGCTTTCGTATTTTTGTTGATTATGGCATGAAAGAAGCATTTCGCAACCTCTGGATTAAAACCGTCGAACTCAAAAAACACCGCAGACAATGTTGGGCGGTTTTTTTATCACTCGCGTGGATATTTTTACTCCTGTGCTTAAGCCTTCTTTATTATCCCACTAAAGATTATCAAGAAGAGCCTTTTGTCCTCGAAACCGCCGCGCCTTCATCATCTCTCGCAACACCGTCTTCTGCAGTACCTGCTGAAACTGCGCCTACTGAAGCGGCTCCCGTACTGCCGCCTCAAACTGTTCCTTCTGCGAGCAATTTCACGCGTAAAGAAATTGTTCTCAAGCGGGGTGATAATTTATCCACCCTTTTTAAAAGCCAAGGAATCCCTGCCCGCGAACTCGTTTCTATGACGAAAGTACCTGAGGCCAAAAAAGCAGCTTTGTCGTTAAAACAAGATCAAGTGCTTACCTTCTTATTTGAGGGCAACAATTTTGTGGGACTTGAAATCCCCTTGAATGCGAGCGAAGATTTGCTCATCCTCAAAAAAGATGATATTTGGAATGTTGAAAAAAAAGCGCATACTTTTTCCACTGAAACCAAAACTCAAACCATGACAGTTGAAAATTCCTTGTATGGCTCTGCCAAAAAACAAGAAGTGCCTGCCATACTGATTACACAAGCTATTTCACTTTTTGAAGGTAAAT
>JBILMY010000081.1:0-5436 GCA_044375265.1 Gammaproteobacteria bacterium
AGAGGGATTATGTCGGGCTTCCTAGCCCTCCACCTTGAGACGCATGCAATGCGTCTCTACGGCCAACGTCGCTATGCGACGTTGTTCAAAATCGGCTATCCTGCCGATTTTGTCGAACTTCGTTCTCATCCCAAACATCATCATTAAAATAACAAATCAAAATAGCTTTGCTACTTTGATTTATTATTTTGGCGGAGAGGAAGGGATTCGAACCCTTGATACAGTTTCCTGTATACACACTTTCCAGGCGTGCTCTTTCAACCGCTCAGACACCTCTCCAGGTGCGATATCATACCATTTTTCAGGGTTTCGTTAAAGGGTTCTAGGTAAATAAACGAGCAGCTAAACCCTCCAAATTTTTATCTTCCCCATTACGTGCTTGCTGCCCTGCTTGCTTGGTATTGGGAGAATCTTTACTATTTTCGCCACCACTCACAAAAATCGCTCTTTGGAATAAATCAGGTTCATAATTGGGAGGTAAATCATTAAAATTATCTCCAGTTTGAATATCTCCAATTAAAATTTTACTTCTGTCTAACGTACGAATTTCCAATTGTGGGCGTCCCCCTTGCACAACATATTGATGATGTCTATCTTGCTTATTGGCTGTCATCGTCACTTGTAGCCGAATCCCGATATCCTGCGCAGGACGGGGTTTGTTTTGCCCGGGATAGCTAAACACTAAGGGTAACCTTCTTTCAATTGGCGTAATTGGATTTGTAAAAGAACGCTCTATTAAGCGATCATGCAATTTTTCTAAAAAAAGATTACGCGGGGTTGCAAAGCTTTTAATATGAGAATGCTGAAATCCGGCTAAACTGGTTTCACATACACCACACGGCATTTTAGTTGAATGAATATGTAAGATAAGCGCATAAATTTTAACATTTTCGCCAACCGCCGCATAATTTAAAGAGCGAATTTCGCCACTTAACCTATTTAATACATAATCCACGCCCTTTCGGGTACATAAGCTTGCCAGCATAATATTTTCACTGTGTTTGGTAAATTGATCGTGTGAGTGATCATTAAAGTTAGGCTGCTGCACCCCGCAAGTATCTACGCCAATCATATTTTTTCCATGGGCAAATAAATCATGCAGATAATTTTGGGCTAAATTTCTGCCCGCAATATTTCCTGGGCCAACGCCCAACTCACTGCGACAATCTCCGACCAATTCTTCAAAAGTATAAATATTTGAAAAACCCAGCGTACTCATTTTAATCGGAAAAGAAATAGCCACTCTTGTGTGTAAATCCTGTGTTCTATCGCCGCGCGAAATAATGGCAGTCATATTGGCAAGCGCATAATTTTGATTACCTGCCGCGATATTTTGCCCTCTAACATAATGCTCAATCTGATAGAGTTCTCTATGTTGGTCTTTGAGCCAATCATTTAAGTGAATATTTTTATGGGGCCTATGTGGATTAGCTGTCGTATACTCTAAAATAGTTTGTACTTCAGTATTTTCAATATCTAAAAAATCTCGCGGACAATGCTGATGATTTTTCAGAAAGTTAGGATAGTGATAAACCATATAGCCTCCCCTTGATAAGGAAATTTTAGTATAGCATATTTATTTTTAAGCGCTTAGACGACTTTCTTGCGTTCGGTTAAAGCGTGGGTAAGCGTAGTCGGATCCATATATTCAAGCTCGCCGCCGATGGGAATGCCTTGGGCGATGCGAAAGCAAGGAATAGCATGTCGTTCTGCAAGACGGGAAATATAATAAGCCGTGGCCTGCCCTTCTGCCGTACTACTGGTGGCTAAAATAATTTCATGAATGGATTCACTCCCCAAACGCGCTTCTAAAATATCGAGTTTTAATTCTTCAGGGCCAATGCCATCAAGTGGAGATAAATGCCCCATCAATACAAAATAAAGACCGCGATAAGCACCGGTTTGTTCGAGCGACAAAACATCCATCGGCATTTCAACAATGCACAAGGTTTCTTTATCACGTTTTTCACTGCTGCAGACATCACACAACGCTTTTTCAGTGAGAATTTGGCACAGTTCGCAATGTCCAATCTTGTCCATTGAAGCACTGAGCGCTTCAGCCAATCGTTTGCCTGCCGCGCGATCACGCTCTAATAAATGAAAGGCCATACGCTGCGCTGATTTGCGGCCAATAGAAGGCAATGCGCGAAAAGCTTCAATAAGCTCTTCAATTAAAGGACTGAATAATTCGGCCATCAGCTTTTAAAAAGTCCTTCCATATTAAAAGGCATGGCTGGCATGCCTTGTGCCATCACATCTTTTTTTTGGGTTTCTAATTTTTTTGCCGCATCATTGAAAGCGCCCATGACAAGCTCTTCAATAATTTCGCCGGGAGACATCGCTTCAGTCTCGGCATCACTAAACACTTTAGGATCGATGCTAACGCTTAAACATTCTCCATGACCATTAAGTTTGATTTTAACAAGGCCTGCACCCGACTCACCTTCAACGGTCAGTCGTTCCATTTTTTCTTGGCTTTTTTTCATTTCGGCTTCAAAAGATTTGGCTTTTTCTAAAAGGTCACTCATATTGGGAAAGGTCATTGTTTTGTCTCCTGTTTGATTTGTGATTCGTCCAGGCTTGCGCCAAAGGTGTTTAATAAATGCTGTACAGTAGGATCGTCTAATACGGCAGCCGTCAAGGCTTTTTTCTCATCCGTTTTTAATTTTTCTTGCTGCATCGCCGGCGTATTATCAAGGCCCTTTTTAGGCTGAATAATAAGTTTAATGGGCTTTTTAAAGTGCGTTGATAAAATTTCTTCCAATTTTTTTTGGAGCACTGTGCTTGCAAATACGCGATGATTTTCATCAATACTTAACGTCATCACATCATTGTTTATATATTCAAACACAGTATGCTCTGCTAAGAGTAATAGTGCGCCATTTAATATCCCCTGTGAAGAAAGCGTTTTAATCAGTAAAGGCCAGTCCACGTGTACCGATTCAGTGCTTGTCTCGGCCGCTGTATTGTGCGTCGCTTTTTTTTCTGTCGGTAATTTTGCGACAAGTAAAGGTTCTGCCGCTTGCCCTGGCATGAAACATAGACTACGAATGAGCATGAGTTCAAACGCGGCTTTAGCGTTTAAAGCATAGGGGAAATCTTTTTTAGCACGCAGCGCAATATCATAAAAAAGTTGTAATGATTCAGGGCTGAGCAAAGCCTCACCACCCTTGACTTGCGATAACATCAGACTATGTAAATATTTCATCCAATCATCTATCGCTGTTAGAAAATTTACATTTTTTTCTGCCATTTGTGTACAACGTTTTAATAAATCAGCCGCCTCTTTATGTAAGATTGACTGAAACAAAAACAGAATATCTTCTTTCGCCGTAACCCCTAAAAATTCTTGTACCGCATGATGCGTAACTTTTGGAAATGACAGAGGAATAAGCCTGTCTAATAGGCTTAAGGCATCGCGAATACTGCCTTCTGCTGCTTCTGCAACGGGGACTAAAGCATCCGCTTCATACGCAAGCCCTTCTTTTTCTAAAATCATTTCTAATTGTTTTTCGATCACTTCCACAGAAACATTTTTCAAATGACATTGCAGACAGCGCGATAAAATCGTGATAGGTAATTTTTCAGGATCGGTGGTCGCGAGTAAAAACTTCACATGCGCGGGCGGCTCTTCCAGCGTTTTTAACAGCGCATTAAAACTATGCGTAGAAAGCATGTGCACTTCATCGATGAGATAAATTTTAAAGCGACCGACGGTCGGCGCATATTGCACATTGTCTAACAATTCACGGGTGTCTTCTACACGGGTGCGAGAGGCGGCATCAATTTCGAGAAGATCGATAAAACGGCCTTCATCGATTGCTACGCAAGCAGAACAAACACCACAAGGAGTCGCAGAAACGCCCTCTTCACAATTAAGACACTTGGCAATAATACGGGCAATGGTCGTTTTCCCCACTCCCCGTGTTCCCGTAAACAAATAGGCGTGATGAATACGTCCTTGCGCAAAAGAATGTTGAAAAAGCTTGACGACAGGGTCTTGCCCTACGAGCTCAATAAAAGATTTAGGTCGCCACTTTCGGGCCAGTACTTGATAATTCATGATATAAAAATAAGGCCCGCCTTGACTTAACACTTGCTTCACTGGAGACCGCTGCTTTCTTCCGAATCTGACGGGGTTAACCAGCTCACAATGTCAAGGAGACGGGCGAGAAATTCTATCAAAATTAAGAAGATATAGCAATTATAAAGACTTTAGTTTATAATTTATCTCTTAAATTAAATAGGTGCAGAATGGCAAGTTATAATACGAATGAATTTAAACCCGGGCTTAAAATCATGCAGGATAATTCCCCCTGCGCAATTTTAGACAATGAATTTGTAAAACCCGGCAAAGGTCAAGCCTTTAACCGCGTGAGATTTCGTAACCTTTTAAATGGCCGCGTGATTGAACGCACGTTTAAATCCGGCGAAGATGTGGAAGCGGCAGATATCAACGAAGAAAACGTACAATATCTTTATAAAGATGAAGCTGAAGGTTTTTGGTATTTCATGAACCAAGAAAGTTTTGAGCAAATCATTGCGGATAAAGCTGCTGTCGGGGACACTGCCAAATGGCTTAAAGAGCAAGACGCTTGCAGCATTACCGTGTGGAATGGCAAACCTATCGCCGTAACGCCACCTAATTTTATCCATGTGAAAATTATTGATACTGATCCCGGTGTTCGCGGCGATACGGTCAGCGGTGGCACCAAACCTGCGACGGTAGAAACCGGCGCGGTCATTCGCGTACCCTTATTCTTAGAAATCGGTGAAATCATTAAAGTAGATACCCGTGATGGTGGAGAATATTTGTCGCGGGTGAAAGAGTAGGGTTTTTAACTCCCCTCTTAACAAGAGGGGTCATCGGCGCAGCCGATGGGGGAGATTTATAAAGCTGTGACGTTCAATAAATCCCCCAGTCGACATTCGTCGACAGCCCCCTTGTTAAGGGGGCTAAATTTTAGGAGAAAAATCTTTTAACTCATGCCTTTTTTTCTCAGCTTATTCCTCTTCTGTTTTTTCACGACATACAGTCTGCGGCACTTATTTGCCTTTCATCGAAAGCTCGTGCTGCGCGATTATCGTGTCATCTTAATCACCAGCCTCATTGCACTTTTCTTCAGTAAAATTTCTGCCCTTTTATTTATTTTCTTATTCGGGCTTTTTTTAATTCAATGGATCCATGGTATTTTGTTTGGCGTGTTCCGTATCAAACTCAATCTACCGACCTTAAAAATTTTTTTCACGGGCGTCGGGCATTTTGCTGAAGAATTCAAA
Source organism: Gammaproteobacteria bacterium (assembly GCA_044375265.1). Lineage (GTDB taxonomy): Bacteria > Pseudomonadota > Gammaproteobacteria > JABDGN01 > JABDGN01 > JBILMY01. Next base: position 5,281 of record JBILMY010000081.1, read on the forward strand.
GCTTTACTGCCCAGTTTTAAAGCAGAGCCCAAATGGCTACTCTTATTTATCTTAGGCTTGCTTGGTACGCTTAGCCTTTCTTTTTTCCAAAGCTTACTTTCTTATGTATTTATTGCTTGGGGTATTTTTTTTCTCACGCTTATCACTAAATCAAAA
>JBILMY010000201.1:0-5376 GCA_044375265.1 Gammaproteobacteria bacterium
AAGGACTGAATTGTATTTTATATTGATTAGTTTTTATCAAATCTGACAGAACATTAAAAATAAAAAAATCTTCTGGTGATTCTTTAAAAGAGGACAAAGTTTTTTTTGGATTTTTTAAAATAAAGTTCATAATATTTTTCATGTTATTAAAAAAAGGAATAGGAACATCCTTTAGCGCCGCAGGATATTTTTTTAATATAGCCAAATAATTTTTATTCTTAAAATCCTCTACCGACAACCATTTTATTTTTTTTAAACTTAATTTTTTTCTATTAATGTAGAGTATACATTCATACCTATAAACATTCATTTCATTGATGGAATTTAAGTCTTTCAATTTAAACTCTATATTTTTTATTTCAGGTATACTGTTTTTTAATAATATAAAAAAAGCGGGAGAAACTAAAAGTTCATTTTCCATCTTAATATGCTTAATAGCCAAATCTTTAAGATTATTAGCCGTATACGATTTTTTTGATTTAAAAGCTTGGACCGATAAATGAAATGGAAAAATAAGATCGAAATTTCTTATATCTCCTATGTAAATTTTACCTTCCAAAGGCATATACAGAATAATTTTTTTGATAAGTTCTATTAAGTAAGTAAAATTAGGGAAATATTGTATGACAGAATTCAGCACTACCATGTCGAAATATTTTTTTTGGCATGGCAGTTTTTCTAACTCATTATTAGGCAAATGAAATAAATCAATTTTTGCTCTATTTTTTCTGAATTTTTTTACCTCATTTTCAAGTGATTCTATCGCTTTTTCAGAAATATCTGTCCCCACATAGCTTTCAATATTATTGAATAATTTAAATGCGATGAGTCCAACACCACACCCAATCTCCAATACATTTTTCGGATGATAGGATAAAATATTGTTTGCAGTAGTTTTGCTCCACTCATCTATTTCTTTAATAGAGAATTCTTTTCCATCATAACTATTATTCCAGCCAATAATATTTAATTTATATAGGGATTTTTTTACAGAATCTCTATATAAATTATTGTAAATCAATTTCCAATTTTCAATTCTCTGGTTATCTTTATCTTTGTACTCATTAGATTTTATAGGATGATAATAAGCAACTATAGTCGGACTTTTTTTAATTTCCTCAATAGTTACTGCAGCCTCCAGAACGGAAATATGTTTTTTTATATAAAAACTGATTTCATCTAAATAAAATTTTTGGTTTTTATGAATAACCAAACTTTTACTTTCGCCCGCCAACCTAATCTCTTTGTTTTTTAGATATGCTAAAATGCCGGTTTTTAATAAAATATTTGAATCGTCTAACTTTAAATCATTTTTTATTCCTTTATGCTTATAGATACATAATTCCCCTATCCGACCTGGAGCAGAAATTTCTTTATTTTCATCTATTACTAAGGGAATATATTTTTCATCTTGAAAAGATATTGTGTTTTTTAAAAAATTAAAAATTTTACTTTCTCTTATCCCTTTATAAAAATTTAAAAATTGACCCGTATAATCTAACTTAGACTTTTTTTGATCAATCAAAGAAAGTATATTTTCTACTAAAAAAATATACGAATTGGATAGAATTTCTATGGTTTCTTTTTTAAAGATCCTTGAGTTATATTCACATACGATGGAAAACGAAGAGCTATTTTGTTCTACATAAAAAGTTAAATCGAATTTTGTGACCTTGGGAGAAAGCGGAGCTTTTTTGACAGTTAATTTTTCAAGCTTTAAATTATCCTCTGATTTTAATAGCATAACAAATGCAAATTGAAAAATTGGACTTATATCAAGTCGGTGTTCACAATCTATTTTCTGAACTATTTTTTCAAAAGGTAACGAATGATATTTTAAAAAATCAATTAGGATTTTATTTGTTCTTATAATAATAGATAAAAATGATTCTCCGTCTTTAAGATGGCAAGGTACTGGGATAATATTTGCCATAAGGCCTACAGTCTCTCTATATTCTTCTTGAAACCGATTGGCAACAGTTGTTCCAATAATAAATCGCTCTTGACCCGAATATTTTTTTATCAATGAAGCAAAACAAGAAAACAATATTGAAAAAATAGTGGCATTAGTTTTTTCTTGTACTTTCTTTAATTTTATATAAGAATTCTTAGAAATCTGAAACCGATATAGTGCTCCTCTATAATTTTGGATAAGTGGTCTATTAAAATCAAATGGGAATTTTATGACTTTAGGATAAGAATTTAGTTTTTCGGAAAATTCCATTAAAGTAGCCTGATACTGTTTACTTTTAGAAAAATTATTTTGATCAAAAACATATTGTTTATAGCTATTTAAGGTTTCCTCTATCGACACTTTGGGATTCTCATAAAAAAAAGATAAATCTTTCAAAATTAAATTGAGCGACCAATTGTCACATATAATATGATTTATATTTAATAGAACATACCATTCTTTTCTAGAAATCTTAAAAACATATAAAAATATCAGCGGGAACTTAGATAAACAAAAAGGCCTGTGAATAAGCTTTTCTACCATACTTTTCAAATGTAATTTTTTATCTTTTCCCAGAAGTTTTAAAAATTTAACAATTTTACCTGCTATATTTTCTTTAGAAATTATTATCTTCTGGGGGAGACCATCTTTTTCAATATATACTGAACGCAAAACTTCATTTTTAACAACAACCTTTTCTACAGCCGCTGTAAATCTCTTTAGATTAAATTCTCCCTTAATATGGAACAGTCTAGGCATATTATAAAACGGGTTATTTTTGCTGAAATTTTGAACAAACCATAAACGCTCTTCAGCGAAAGAAAGTTTATTATCCTCATTCATTGAAAGTATAGACAATGTTGGGGATTTAGAATTTTCATTCTTCCTCTTTCTTTCTATAATATCTGCTTGCGCTTTAATTGTCGGATTCTGAAAGATTTCTTCGACGGAAAATTTAAGGGAAAATTTTTTATTTATAAAATACAATAATTCTATTATTTTTAATGAACTTCCGCCAATCGAAAAAAAATTTTCTTCTGTTGAGATGTTTTTAATATTTAATATTTCCCTCCATGTTTTTAGCAAAAATAACAGAGTGTTTTTATTTTCAGGGACTTGCTCTTTTTCTTCAAGAGAAAGAGAAGGCTCAAATAAAGATAATTTTTTATAATCCACTTTTCCACTGAGCAATTTTGGTAGAGGATCTTTAATATACTTGATAGTAGGGATCATATAAGAAGGAAGATAACGATTTAGAATTTCTCTCATATAAAAATTATCTGCTGTCTTAACTTGTATATATGCAATCAGTTGATTTACACTCTCTTCTTTGGCGCTTTTTTTAAGAATAACTGCCGCTTCTTGGACATTTTTCTGTTTGCGAATAATCGACTCAATTTCATTCAGCTCTATTCTATACCCTCTCAATTTCACTTGCCTGTCCAGGCGACCTAAGAATTTTAAGGCTCCATTAGGTAGATATATAACACGATCTCCCGTTTTATATATTATTTCATCTTTTAAAAAAGAGGCCTTAACAAAATATTTACTTGTTAAATCTTGATCATTAATGTATCCGCTAGCTAAGGCAATACCACCAATATACAATTCCCCTTCCGTACCTTTTTGAACCGGATGCATTTTTTCATCTAAAACGTATAAATTGACATTATCAATAGGATATCCAATTGGAATATCCGATAATGGATTTTTCTCTATACAATGCCAATAAGTAACATCAATAGAGGCTTCTGTTGGACCATATAAATTATACAGCTGAGCATTATTCATTTTTTTATAAAATAGAGCAACTGTATCTTTTTCTAAAACTTCACCACTACAAATCACCGTCTTTAGTGAACTACACCTTTCAAAAGAACTAAATTTAAGCAAACTATCTAACATTGAAGGCACAAAATGTAAAAAATTTACTTCATTTTTAGTAATATGATGGATGAGTTTCTCAGGTTCTTTTTCTTCTTCCGGCTCAAGTATTATTAAGGTTGCACCACTGATTAATGGCAAAAATATTTCCCAAACAGAAACGTCAAAACTATAGGAAGTTTTCAAGAGAATTCTGTCTTTTTCTGAAATTTTAAAATAATTTTTCATCCAAAGCAGGCGATTAACTGTTCCTCGCTGAACATTAAGTACCCCTTTTGGATTTCCAGTAGACCCAGAGGTATAAATAACATATGAAAAATTATTACTATTTTTTATAGGAAGTTTGCAGCTATAATTTTCAGAAGAAAAATCAATTTCATTAAAAAAAATAGTAGGGATTATATGACATAAGTCTAAATTTATTAAGGTATTATCTGCTATTAAAATTTTTGCTGCACTATTGCGAATCATAAAACTGGCGCGCTCAATAGGTAATTTAGGTTCTATAGGAAGATAAGCCGCCCCGGCTTTTATAATGGCCAATATAGAGTAGACCATCTCTAAACTTCTATTAAAACATATTGCAACAATATCGTTAACCTTTATCCCATAGGATTTGATTAAAAATTTAGCAAGACTATTAGTCTTAGCCTCCAAGTCAGAAAAAGTTATTTTTATATCTCTAAAAACGAGGGCTTCTTTATTTAAATTATTTTGTACGGCCAATTTAAACAAATAAGATAAAGTATAATATTTAGGATAGGTTTTAAATTCTTCTTTTGAATAAAAAGCAGGGACCTTTTCTTTTCTTAAAAAAACTGTTATTTTATCATTATAATACTTCGATATTTTTTTTGAAATCTCAATAAAATCTTTAAATAATTTCTCTAAAAACTCTGGTTCGAACTTATTTACGTCATATTCCAAATCAAATAATATATTTTTACGATTGTCAAAAAGGATAGTAATATCATTCTTAGCAAAATGTTCATTAAGAAGGATTTGTTTACAAATTATATTTTTCAATCTTATGCCGTAAGAGGAATAAGTTCGCTCGTTAATAAGTATATTAAATAAAGATCGAATTTCCGGGGAGAGGTTACTTCGTACTGCCCTAACGATTTCTATTAAAGGTAATTGATGTTTTTTATCCTCTTTTCTTGATAATATTATTTTTTCAAACAAAGAAGATATAGTTATTTCTTCAGGAAAAATAATTCTTATGGGTAACGCATTTACTAAACACCCTACCTCTCGAATATTATTTTTAGTTCGAGTTGTTACAGAATACCCAAGTACTATATCAGTTTGCTTAGTGTACTTATAAATTAAAATCGCCATTACCCCAGTTACAAATTGAAACAAAGTGATTGAATTTTTCTTCAAAAAATCTCTAATTTTATTTGAATCTCTAATAGTCATATTACTATGTAGAATTTTACTTTTAGCAATTTCATTCTTTAAGGAAAATGGCAACAATGGAAAATCTATTTTAAAAGTTGAGTCTCTAAGTTTTTTAAGCCAGTGTTTTAAATCTT
>JBILMY010000083.1:0-5344 GCA_044375265.1 Gammaproteobacteria bacterium
AGTGGGAATGAATAGATTTTTCGCCCCCTTAACAAGGGGGCTGTCGACGCAGTCGACTGGGGGATTTAATAAAATCGCCGTATGTAAAAAGCCCCCCCATCGGCTTCGCCGATTTCCCCCCTTGTTAAGGGGGCTGACCTTGCTATTGTTACTCTTAAATTTCCCTGCCTTTGCAAATTCCTCCTACCTCTATCCTTTTTCCGAACCGCAAAAGGCCGCAAGTTTTCAAACGCTCACCAATAATCTTCGCTGCCTTGTATGCCAAAATGAACCGATATCGCAATCGAATGCACCACTGGCGGCAGATCTACGTCAGCAAATTTACGAACAATTGTTAGCCGGAAAATCTGAAACAGAGATTCGCGATTATGTCGTGTCGCGCTATGGCGATTATGTCTTATATTCGCCCCCTTTTAATGACACAACACTTATTTTATGGCTCTCGCCTTTTGCCTTGCTGCTCGTAATTTTTGTGGCGCTTTTTTGGCGGAGAAAAAAATCATGATCGCTTTATTCGGATTACTACTGCTTTTTTCAGCAGGGTTTTTATGGAAAGCCCTACCCTCTTTCAAATTATGGAGTATTTCTTTTGGGTTGCTTATTTTATTGAGCAGCGCTATTTATGTGCGTATGGGTGATTATATGGGCGTACAACACTTTTTAGCCGATCGCGTTTTTCAAAAAAATATATTAAAAGCCTACGCGAATCCAGAAAGCATCCTTGATCAAATGGAAGTGGCGGTGGTTCAAAATCCGAATGACCCTAAAGCGTGGTTTTTACTCGGACGTCTTCAGATAGCATTTCATGATACCGATGAAGCCGTAGAATCTTTTGGTAATGCCAATCGCTTAAAGCCAAATGATCCCGATATTATGATGAATACTGCAACGGCAATTTTTCAAGCTAACGGGAACCGCTTAAATGCTCAAAGTAAAGCCTTACTTGAAAAAGTGATGGCATTAGATCCCAATAATCCTGAGCCTCTCAATTTACTGGCTCTTAATGCGTTTTATAGCAAAAACTATTCTGTGGCGATTTCGTATTGGCAGACCATTCTTAGCCATTATCCGCTGGATGCGGGCACAGAAGCCGCACTTCAAAAAACCATTGAAGAAACCCAGCGACTTATGGGATAATAACACTCTATGAAAATTCCTTTTATCGATTTACAAACTCAATATCACCGTTATCAAACCGAGATAGACAAGGCTGTCTTATCGGTGATGGATAAAGCCGCTTTTATTTTAGGTGAAGAAGTAGGGCTACTTGAAAAAGCTTTAAGTGAGTATACGGGAAGCCCGCATGCCATTACCTGCGCCAATGGGACTGATGCCTTAATGCTTGCCTTAATGGCCATTGGTGCCAAAGCTGGGGATGAAATTATTACGCCCTCTTTTACCTTTATTGCCACTGCTGAAGCTGCCGCGATTTTTGGCATTACAGTCGTACTGTGTGATATTGAAGAAAAAAGTTATAACTTAGATGCAAGCCAGCTTCAAGATAAAATTACCGACAAAACAATTGCTATTATTCCCGTCTCTTTGTATGGCCAAGTGCCGGATATGAAGGTTATCAATACAATTGCAGAGGTTGAGGGCAAAAAACGCGGACACAAAATCTGGGTCATTGAAGATGCCGCGCAAAGTTTTGGCGCAACCTGTTATGGTGAGGAATCATGTAATCTTTCGGATATCGCCTGTACCAGTTTTTTCCCTTCTAAACCGCTTGGCTGTTTTGGGGATGGCGGCGCGGTATTTACGAAAGATAAAGCCATTGCTGATAAGCTTCTGGCCTTACGCGTACATGGGCAAACGGTCCGCTATCACCATGAATATGTAGGGCTCAATAGTCGCCTAGATACGATACAAGCGGCTGTTTTATTGGTTAAACTTAAGTATTTTAAAGACGAACTCAAAGCGCGCGAAAAAATTGCGAAGGCTTATGCAGAAGGCTTACAAAATTTACCGCTTATTTTACCGACCGTGATGCCGCACTGTACGCACGTTTATGCGCAATATTCCCTTCGCGTAAAGCACAGAGAAGCCTTGGCTGAAAAATTGCAAAAGGCAGGGATACCCACGGCCGTGCATTACCCCAAGCCTATTCACGCACAGCCTTGTTTTAAAGACTTAGGGTATAAGTCCCAAGATTTTCCTATTTCTTCTCGTGTATCAGAAGAAGTCATTAGTCTTCCTATGAGTGCTTTTGTCACAGAAGAACAGATTCAATATATTACGCAGCATGTGACGGATGCCGTTGAGTAATGATATTTTCGACCGGTTCAGTGAGATAACCTGTTTTATAGTGGTTTTATGGATTTTATTGAAAAAGTCTAGTATACGGTGACGCGGAGCATTGCGAAAAAATGGAGACTTAAAAAATGAATATAACAGTATTTCAAAATATTGAAAAAATGTTAATTGACATTCGCGGCGAGCGGCTATTATTAGATTCAGACATCGCCCGGATTTATGGGGTTGAAACCAAACGTATCAATGAAGCAGTTGGAAACAACCTCGACAAATTTCCAGCAGGATATGTAGTTGAATTGAATGAAAAAGAAGTGGCAAATTTGCGGTCGAAAATTTCGACCGCAAACTTTTCTAAAACAAGGGTTCCGCCTAAAGCCTTTACTGAAAGAGGGCTTTATATGCTGGCGACTATCTTAAAAAGCCCTCTAGCGACCCAAGCTACCCTGTCTATCATTGAAACTTTTGCTAAAATGAAAGCGTTATCCCATAATATTAAAGCACTTTCCGCAACGCCTAATAAAGAAACGCAAAAAAATTTGATGCAAAAAGGTGGCGAAATCATTGCCGATATTTTGGGCAGTGATTTAGAAATCGATGGTAGCACCACATCATTTGAACTGAATTTTGCCGTTTTAAAATTTAAGCACACGGTGACAAAAGCAAAAAAAACCAAACCTTCTAAAAATAATAAGGGGAAAAAATGAAAGGCATTATATTGGCAGGGGGCTCGGGAACGCGTTTATATCCGCTTACTCGCGTGATGAGTAAACAACTGTTGCCCGTTTATGACAAGCCCATGATCTATTATCCGATTTCAACGTTAATGTTGGCGGGTATCCGTGAAATTTTGATTATTTCAACACCCAGTGATTTACCGCGTTTTCGTGAACTTTTGGGCGATGGCCATGAGTGGGGTGTATCCTTTGAATATTGCGAGCAAAAAAATCCCGATGGATTGGCACAAGCATTTATATTGGGCGAAAAATTTATTGGTAACGAGCCCGTATGCTTAATCCTAGGCGATAATGTTTTTTATGGGCAGGGCATGGGCACGCTGCTGCATCAAGTAGAAAATACTTTACAAGGTGGTACGGTCTTTGGTTATTATGTCAATGATCCGGGGCGTTATGGCGTTGCAGAATTTGATGACAAAGGTAAGGTGATTTCACTAGAAGAAAAGCCTAAACACCCCAAATCCAACTATGCGATCACAGGCTTATATTTTTATACACCAGATGTCGTAGATTATGCAAAACGCTTAAAGCCTTCCGCGCGAGGAGAGCTTGAAATTACGGATTTAAATCGTTTGTATTTGACAGAAGATCGCTTAACCGTACATCTCTTCGGACGCGGTACGGCGTGGCTTGATACCGGTACGCATGAATCTTTATTACAAGCAGGAGAATTTATACGCATTATGGAAGAGCGACAGGGCCTTAAAATTGCTTGCCCAGAAGAAATTGCCTGGCATCTAAGGTATATCAATGATGAAGCTTTACTGAAACTCGGTGAAAAAAACTATGGAAAAAGTAATTATTTGAGTTATTTTAAAAAAATAATTGAGCAACAATAATTACCCAAATGGCAATGGCGCTTCAAAGCTCAGCCGTTTAGCGGTCAGTGGATGTATAAAAGAAATTTGACTGGCGTGTAAATATAAACGTTTAGGATTTTTTTCAAAAAAAACTTTATCTTGTATTTTATCGCCATATTTATCATCGCCAATGAGGGGATAACCCACAGACTGTAAATGCACGCGAATTTGATGTGTGCGCCCTGTGTGAAGAATGACTTTTAAAAAACTTTTATTTTTCTCACTCCACTCCACTTCAATTTCAGTTTTTGCCACTTTGCCCATCGGATCTACTTTCACAAGCCGCTCACCCGATTGTAAAATATTTTTTTTCAGGGGCTTATCGATAAAAAAATGAGCGGGCATCACAAGCCCATATACCAGACAATGATATATTTTCTGTAACCCATCGGTATTAAATTGTGCTTGGATTGCTGTAAGCATGCTGCGTTTTTTGGCAATGAGTAAACAGCCTGAGGTGCCCTTATCTAAACGGTGCACGAGTTCTAAATAAGCAGCATCACCTCGACTTTTTCGAAGTGCATCAATTACACCATAACTGTGCTGCGTCCCCCCATGCACGGGAATGCCCGCAGGTTTATTGAGCACTAAAAACCCAGGTTCTTCATAGAGAATGGCTGCTTCAATATCGTCAGTACTTTTTGAAGAAATAAAGACAGGAGATTTTTCTGATTGTCTTAACGGGGGAATTCTAACGCTGTCTTCCAAAACCAAACGGTACGTGGCATCTACCCGTTTTTTATTTACCCGCACTTCGCCGCTGCGAATGGCACGATACAACCGACTTTTAGGCACACCCTTGATATGAGCAATTAAAAAATTATCGACGCGTTGACCTTCAGCATTTTCGCCTATCGTCACATATTCAATAGTCATTGACAGAAGCAGTAGGCCAATGTTTAAAGATAGCTGCAATCAAAATAGCCAGGGGGATCGCGAAAAACATGCCCCAAAATTGCCACAGCCCGCCAAAGAGTAATACCGATAAAATGATAACTGTCGGATGCAAATCCACTGCTTCGGAAAATAAGAGGGGCACCAGCACATTGGCATCTAACAATACAATAGCAGAATAGGCAATCGATAAATAAAGCAGCTTGTCTGAAAAACCAAATTGAATGATAGCAAGGGCAAAAGCAGGCAAGGTTGCGATAATAATCCCTATATAAGGAATAAATACTGAAATTCCCACTAATACCGCGAGTAAGAAAGCATATTGCAAATGAAAAATCCAAAACGTAATCGTCGTAACAACTGTTACGATCAAAAATTCCAGCGCGCGACCGCGTAAATAATTGCCGATTTTTTTATCCACTTCCCAACCCATTTTTTTGAGCGCAAGGCTATGCGAAGGAATAATATTGCGTTGAAACCAGTGAATAATTTTCATTTTATCCATAAGAAAAAAATACACTAGCAGAGGAATCATCACCAAATATAAAATAAAACTCACCATGCCAGGTAAAAAACTTAATGACCCTCTTAATAAAAAATTGC
>JBILMY010000084.1:0-5325 GCA_044375265.1 Gammaproteobacteria bacterium
AGGCCTACAATGACGAGCGATTCAAAAAAAGCCACCAGCGCAGTGATAAACAATGCATACTCAGGATGTAAGTGAATCCAACTGGTAAACGTAGCAAGTAAGTGTTCCATCAATTAAAGGGCCATGACCACTAAATCAGACGCAGTGATGGTGCGATAAATGAAATCAATTTCTGCGCGAGAATTTACGGTGACCGTCAAGGTATAACTCGTATATTTTTCTTGTCCACTTAATTTTTTTTGCAGCTGTGTTTCTGAAAATTGTGGGTAGCAAGTTTTAATGAGGGCAGTGAGTTTCTTTTCTGCGTCACTTTCTGTTTTCACGATAATTTTTAAAGAATAATCAGTAGGAAAGGTCATGAGGGCAGGCGGATTGGCGCGCGCAATAATTTCATCATCATAGGTTTTTCGTATGCGCTCAAAGAGTAAACTGGGTTTCCCTGTACCTACTGGCGCATCTTCTAATTGAATGACAGGAATGAGTTCTCGCGTGGAACTCGTGAGCCAAATTTCATCCGCTGCTTTGAGCTCAGAGAGGCTGATTTTTTTTTCTTGTAAAGGAATACGTTCTTTCACCAGCAATTCTTTGACAATACGCTGCGTGATACCATCTAATATATTATCAGACAAAGGTGTGGTGAACACTTCATCATTTTTTACCATGAAAAAATTACTGCTTGCGCCTTCCGTTAAAAATTCACCGTCATAAAGAAGCGCTTCTTCAGCAGTTTTTTCATCTGCTTCTTTACTCATTAAAATATTGGGGAGTAAATTTAACGATTTGATAGCACATTTTTTCCAGCGGATATCCGGCAATAAAATGGCTTTGACGCCGTCAAGATATTTATTCCTTTTAAAGGCATTGGCATAGACAAACACGGTGGGCGTTAAATCAGCGGGGTAAATATGCTTTCGGGGTATTTGTACGCCGCGCGTGATTTGCAAATAAACAAAAGCATTTTCAGCTTCATTTGTTTTTCGCGCATCTTGGCATAATTGATAAAAAGTTTTAAAGTCAAAAGGATTCTTGATATCAATGGCACGCAAACTTTTTTGTAATCGCAAATAATGTAGATCAAGCCCTAGGGCATCACTGCCATAAAAGGGAATGACTTCGTAAATCCCATCACCAAATAAAAAGCCTCTGTCCATGACAGACACTTTGGCCTCTAGCATTGGCAGCCAGACCCCATTTAAATACACGGTTGTCATGAAATCGTGACAGAACCCGTCAGCGTATTGGCGGTAAAGAAGTGCGCAAAGAAATGCCAGAGCGCAGAGAAAAAGCGCGTAAACCAGCTTGCCGCAGGCACCTCATTTAAAGCAACCAAAGGTGTAGTGCTGACAATCTGCCCTTTTAAGCTGACGGTCAAAGTGCCGACCGTTTGTCCTTGTGTGATAGGCGCTTTAAGTGTGTTGTCTATGCTATAGGTTGCACTCAGATCTTTTTTCGCATTACGCGGTATCGTGATATAAACAGCGTTTGCAGTGCCCACCGCAACCTCAGAAACTTTACCTGCTCTCACGGAGGGGTTCAGCAAGGCTGTTTTCGCAGCGGTAATTTTTTGCGAAATAAATAAACGGAAAGCATAATTGAGTAAAGATTGACTGTATTCTGTACGCAGCTGATCGTTTTTTGCGCCTAAAATAACAGCCACAAAACGTGAATCACTTTGTTGCCCTGAGCTAATCAAACAAAAACCAGCTTCATCCGTATGGCCTGTTTTAAGGCCATCGACAGTAGCGTCTTGCCATAACAAGCGATTGCGATTGGGCTGGCGAATCTTATTCCAAGTAAACCATTTTTCACCAAAAAAATGATAATATTCAGGATAATCTTGAATGATGGCTTGTGTCAGTAAAGCAAGATCGCGCGCTGTGCTAATATGGTCTTTGGCATGAAGTCCTGTAGGGTCGTCAAAATGCGTACTGGTCATGCCGAGTTTTCCTGCTGTTTGATTCATCATTTGTACAAAGGCAGGCAGGCTTCCCCCTACATATTCTGCCAGAGCAATGGTAGCATCATTACCCGATTGTACGGTGATCCCCAAAATTAAATCTTGCACAGACACTTTAGAACCGACTTTCACAAACATACGAGAACCTTCTGCACGCCAAGCAGTGGTAGAAATAGGAACCATCGTATTAAGCGTAAGTTGTCCACTTTGTAAATCTTGAAAGACCAAATAAAGCGTCATGAGTTTTGTTAAGCTTGCAGGTTCTCTTAAAGTATTGGCATTTTTTTCAGCCAAAATAGTGCCGCTGTGCGGATCAAAAAGCAGATATGCTTTGGCATCCAAGAGTGGGGCTGTAGGAACATTATAAGCTGAAAAATCAGGGATAGTCGTGCTGATGTCTGCATAGCTGGTATTGAAAATTGCAAGACTCAAGAAACAAAGTGTTGCAGAAAATAAGAGGGTGAAGCGCTTCATAGAGATCGATCCTTATTTGATTTTAGCCGTTAAACTCGATGCAAAGTGTACAATAGCCCCTTAAAAAAATCAATAAAAAACCCGCCAAAAAGCGGGTTTTTTTTAAGCATAACGCCGTTTGATTAGAACATTACTTTCAAACGTGCTGTTACTGTGCTGTTGGTGTTACCCGTACCACAGACAGGCGTGCCTATCGTTCCTTGCGTACCAATTACAGAGCAATCGCTTGTGCTGTAATCAGTGTCATAATCGTATTCACCTTGTAGCACAACATTGTGCGACAAGTTAACACCATAACCCACTAACATACGGCTTTTTGGAACAGGGAAGCCATAGTTAGCATTCGTAGTCAAGCCGCTACCGAATGAAGTAAAGCCAACCGCTTGCATCGTACCTTCATAACCTACAGTTACTGTATTAGCTTTGCCCATGTTCATGAAGCCATAGCTGCCTTGGAGTGAGTAAGCAGAAGGCGTAGCCCCGCTTAATCCCGTTCTGCCATTGCTGCCATAAGCCCAGTTTGCGGTATCAAAAGAACCGCTGGTGGTGAAATAATCTGCTAACACATCGAAAGGCCCTGTATGGTAATCTGCATGGAGTGCAATCGCAGGGATTTCTTTAGTTAAATATTCATTGGTTGGCGTAACGGATGTATTAAAGTAATTAATAGCATTAAGAGTATCACCCCAGTTACTGATATAGTCTGCATAGAGATTATAGCCTTGGTTACGCATTTCTTGCATATAACCAACTTCAGCCGAGTAGCCATGGGCTTGATAAGCAGTATTTGTCGGAGCAGTGGTATTTTTATAAGCTGAACCGTTATAAGCAGATACGCTCGCATAAGCCCCCATATTGCTGACATAGCCTACGGTTGCACCGGTTTGATTGCTATTGGTAAAATCTTCAGTCAAAATGCCTGAAATAGAATCATGGGCCCATGAACCGAAGTTTAAATATTGACGACCGACTTTTGCATACCAGTTGCTGTTGTTGTACATGGTGACATAAGCTTCAGGTAAGAATAAGTCAGAAGCACCCGTGCCTGACACAAAATCAGGTTGCACTGCGGCAACAACGTGTGCACGAATCCAGGGGTTTAATTGAGAGTCTACATAGAGTTCAGAATCAGACAGGCTAAATCCATACGCAGAATTACCTGACGTGTCATTATAACCCGTTTGTTTGGAAGTGTAAGCAAAGTTGGTATAAATCGCGCCGGTGACTGCCGTTTGGCCCTCTTGCAAAGGAACCACACCGAAAGCATTATCTTGCGCTTTTTCAATGATGTTATTCCAAACATCACCATCCCCATAAATAGTAGGGACATTATTTTGTGCAGGCGCTGCTATTGCAACAGAACCCATAGCTCCTGCAAGGGCTACCGCACCAACAAAGTGTTTTAATTTCATGCTCTAGACTCTCCAGATTAGTTGAGATTATTAATGAAAGGGAAGGGATGCTATAAAGCGCAAAAACCCCCCCATTATTTTGAATAGAAATTATCCAAAACGGTTTTATTATACACCCTTTTTTTCAAAAAACAAGCGATCGATCTTGTAGAGCAGTCGCCAGAACATCGACCAATTCTTGACGGGTTTTGCCTTCCAGTTGCTCAAGAATTTCATCTTGTAAATTACGAAGTTCATATTTATCGAGCAAGCGATCGATATGCCATTTTTTATTCTCGCCCACATACCCAAAACTGCTGGGCGTATTGCCAAAGCGGGTTTCAGAATGCACGAGACAGCCTGTTGATTTGCCTTGCAATAAGGACTGCCCCAACATAGACAGCGGTAAATCCAACGATAAGATTTCAGCGATAGTGGGAAACAGATCGAAATGGTTAGATAAAGAAATAGTGTGTGGCGTGATATTACGATGGTAAATTGCCAAGGGGACTTCAATCTGCGGCTGGATAATCGCATTGGCATGAGAAAGATAGGATTCCTCGCCAAACGATTCACCATGATCACCTGTAAAAATAATTAAGGCATTATCCATATCAATGAAAGCGCTGAGTGATGGCATCAATTTTTGTAAAGTGGTATCCGTTTCTTCGATGGCTTTTTCATAACGTTTTTGCCTGTCTACAATTTTTTCGCTATAAGTAAAATAAGGTCCGTGGGTTTGATTATTCATAATATGAATAAAAGGTGCGCGCGTTGTATCTAATTTTTCTTGAATGAGCGCCGGAATACGTTCAAAGAATTCTGGGTCAGACAGTCGTGCAGATGTTTTTTGTGACAGGCTGACATTATCCAAAATAACTTCAAAGCCAATCGTGTGAAGCAGAGCATCGAGATTAAATTCGGTCGATTTTTGGCTGGTGACAAAAATAGGTTGATAATTTTTCAACTGTCGTAAATAGGAAAAATCACTTTTCACATAACTGTGTTGATAAATATGCCGAAAGGCATTATTGGTTAAAGAGCAGGGCGCAATATGGCAAGTGCTTTGCAAGCCTTTTTTTGCAAGGCTTTGAAAGTAGGGCATCTGTAATGCATTTTTTTTGAGGTAAAAGCCTGAGAGGGATTCGACGGTGATGAGGATGATCGGCGTTTTAATATTCCCCTCCAGAGGAGGGGTGCCCGAAGGGCGGGGTGGTTGAATTTTTTGGTGAGGGGTAGCACTTGAATCAACCACCCCGTCTGCCTTCGGCAGCCACCCCTCCTCTGGAGGGGAATATAATAACAATCCCTCCGCCCCCTTCATAAATTCAGGCACAGTATTCACCGTAGAATAAACAAGTTTATCCTCACGCCACTCATCCGCCAAGAAACTAGGCAAAACCCAAAATTGTTTTTTGGTTTTGATTAAAAAAGATAAGAGAGATAATACTATCACTAGGCCTATTGCAAAGTAAATTAAATTTGCAGAAATCTCTTTTGGAA
>JBILMY010000085.1:0-5287 GCA_044375265.1 Gammaproteobacteria bacterium
TGCGGCGCTTCAAAATACGCCTGAAGCAGTGAAGGCTTATCAACAAGCGTTGTCTGAAGCAGAACCTGGCTCGCCCTTGGCGCATTTGATTGCCATGGCCTTATATCGTTATCCGTCGGCTTAAGGAATTTTATGCGTCAATTATTATGGAAACTCGGGATATTATTAGCGGCATTAGGCTTAAGCGCCTGCTCTGATACCTCCAATATTCCTGATCCCACACCGCTCGAAACTATTGCGTCGCCGATTGCCTTCACAGAAGTATGGGAAAGAAATGTGGGCGGGCATGATGAAAAATCAGCCAACTTAATGATTGCCACCGATGGCAATTTACTCTATGTCAGTGATGTGGAAGGCGATGTCACGGCGCTCAATGCGATGAGTGGTAAAATCGTGTGGGAAGTCTCGCTCAATCGGCATATTTTATCAGGCCCTAGCTATGGCGATAATTTATTGATTTTGACTACCGAGGGCGGTGATGTCTTAGCGCTCAATGCCGATAATGGCAAGCTTTTTTGGCAGCGCTCTTTAAACGATCAAGTTTTTGCAGGTGCACTTGTCACTGATTCGCAGGTGGTTGTGCGCACCTTATCCGATAATTTAATTGCCTTGGATAACAACACGGGCAAAATAGTGTGGCAAGTTGAAGGCCAAGCGCCCAGCTTAACCCTGCGCGCTAAATCAGCACCGATTACTTATAAAGGCGCTGTGATCGTCGGATTTGCTGCCGGGCAAATCTCGACTTATCAATTGTCCAATGGCACTCCTTTTTGGAGTTTCCCCATGGCGACTGCGCAAGGCAGTTTTTCAGTGCAGCGGATGATCGATGTGTCAACTACACCTGTGATATATCAAGGCGTTATTTATGCCGCCAGTTACCAGGGCAATATTGCAGCCCTTGACCCCAAAACAGGGCAGCCCTTGTGGCAGCAACCTTTTTCTACCTATAGCGGGTTGGCCATTGATGGGCAAAGTATTTTTATCTCTGATGCCAAAAGTCAATTCTTTTCTATCGATACCAAAACGGGGCTGACCAATTGGCAGCAAAATGGACTCTCTTGGCGCTTTTTAACTGCGCCTGCGATTTTGCAGCACAAGATTGTGGTGGGTGATAAAGAGGGTTATATTTATATTCTTTCAGAAGATAAAGGCCATCTTTTAGGCTATACCGAATTATCCAGTGCAGCGATCAGCGCAACGCCTGTCGTATTACAAAATACGGTATTCCTCTTAGATGCAAAAGGCCATTTAGCGGCCTATCGCGTCGGAGTCTAATTTTTTATGCTGCCCGTTATTGCCATTGTAGGGCGTCCTAACGTCGGTAAATCCACGCTATTTAATGGCATCACCAAATCCCGTGAAGCCTTGGTAGCCGATGTCAGCGGCGTGACGCGGGACAGACATTACGGCACAGGGCATTTTGAAGATAAATCTTTTATCGTGGTGGATACCGGCGGGATTGTTGAAATCAAAGACGTCCTGGCCGAAGCCATTAAAAAGCAAGCCCTTTTAGCCATGTCTGAAGCTGACGCCATTGTTTTTGTGGTGGATGCCAAGGCGGGACTCACCTATGAAGATTTAGCCATTGCCAAGCTTTTAAAAAACCAAGGCAAAAAAGTGTGTTTGGTCATTAATAAAATTGATGGCACGGATGAAACGACCGTCAAATCTGATTTTTATTCGCTGGGTCTCGGCGAGCCTTTTTTACTCTCTGCTTTGCATAGGCGTGGCATTCAAGGATTATTGAAGCAAGTCACGGCGACTTTTCCCGCACAGGTCTTTCAAGAACAAACTTCTGACGAAGAAAATCCCGCGCCTCGCATTCCTCGCGTAGCCATTATCGGTAAACCCAATGTCGGCAAATCCACCCTCATTAATCGGCTGCTGGGAGAAGAGCGGCAAATTGTCTCGGACATTGCAGGCACTACAAGGGACAGCATTGAAATTACGCTTGAAAGAGAAGGCAAACCCTATATTTTTATCGATACGGCAGGGATACGCAAAAAAGGTCGTATCGAAGAAGCCCTTGAAAAATTCTCCGTCATCAAAGCGCTGCAAGCTATTGAATCGGCGCACGTGGTGCTCTATGTCATTGATGCTAAAACGGGCGTCACTGATCAAGATTTACATTTACTCGGTTTTGTATTACATCAAGGGCGCTCGCTTATTTTAGCGTTTAATAAATGGGATGGTTTAAGCCTTGAGCAAAAAAGGGCGATTGAAGATGATTTAGAGCGGCGCCTTAATTTTGTTGATTTTGCTAAAAAACATTTTATTTCTGCGCTGCATGGTACGGGCGTGGGGCTGTTATTTAAATCGATTGATGCCACTTACCACGCCGCGTTTAAACCGATGACGACCAAGCGCGTCACAGACTTATTACTCGCAGCAACGCAGCAATTACCGCCGCCTGTGTCGGGCCGCCAGCGCATTAAACTGCGTTATGCAAACCCTGGCGGGCATAATCCACCCATCATCGTGATTCATGGGAATAATACGGCAGATCTTCCCAAAAGTTACCAGCGCTATTTAGTCAATTTTTACCGTGAAGCGCTGCGTTTAGTGGGCACGCCGCTGACGCTCATTTTTAAAACGGGTGAGAATCCTTTTAAAGATAAAAAAAATATGCCCACTGATCGTCAGCTTCAAAAAAGAAAACGCGCGAAGAAGATGTTTAAAAAATAGCGAATAGGCTTGTTCATAAATTAATATTCTTTTAATAAAAGCGTGATATGATACAAACCTTATAATAATAAAGTTTTCGCAGTCGTTACTATGTTCTTAAAAACAAAGCAGCTTTCTTTACTCTTTGAGAACAGTCAATTTCTTCTTGACCCCAATGTGCCGTGTGTTTTTTTAAAGCATGAAAAACTTCCCGAAGAGAATCTTGAAAAGCTCATTTTTTTTCAACATATTCAGCATGTTCTTCATATTTATAAAGTTGAATATGTTACGCCCAATGGTAATTCTAGTGCTGCGTATCCTTTCCAAGAGACACCTCATACATCCTCTGAAATTTTAGTCAGGGATATTTCAATGATTGAAAAAAATATGCCTGAAGACTATCGTTTGGAGGGACTTTTTGTAGTTAAAGAAAATCTTATCGCTGTTTGTAAATATCAAACTCAAATAAGAGCTTGCTTACTTTCATTTTCTTTATTTTCAAGCAATGATATCAAAAAACCAGAAAATCAATTGATGTCGTTAGATTTTTTTCAAAATCAAAGTGTTAAAATAATTTTTAAGCATGAGAAATTATTTATTCTAAGAGGGTATCACACTTCTCATGATGTAACGCTTTATTCTTTTGATTGCGTTTCCCAGGAATGGGATATTTTATTTCAGGTGCCTTTTTTAAATTTCCATTATATACAGGGAGTTGAAATTGAGGAAAATAAAAACGTTTATATTTTATCTTCTCATTTGAAAGCGAATATTGTGAGGCAAAATTTCATGAGCATTTTTTGCTTAAAAAATAAAAAATGGCTAATGGAATCAAAAACCATTTTTGAGACTGACAATCGTTATGAAAAACTGGAGCTTTTAGAGCGAGGTCAACTTGCGCTTTATAACAAACAAACTTTTGTTTTGACGCTGTATTATTTTCAGACTGAGTTGGATTTAATTAAAAATCTGATTTTGCCTATGGGTGTTGAAAGAAGTACAGATTATCAATTTTGCAAAATACTTCCCAATGGATATATATTAGTGGTATTAGAAAACCACCTTGAAATTTTAGATGTTTCAACTCGAAAACCTTATTGTATAGGTATTTTTTTAGGGAAAGATTACTTTATTAATGATGATGGCGTAGTATTGTTTAAATTACGTCAGTCGAAAATATTGGAAAACAAGCCTCAAGAAATAGCTTTTTATTTTGATCTTTCTTTTTTTAAAAGTCAAAAATCCATACATTGGGCCTTAGAAAGAAGAGACTGTTTTCCAGAAATCACTCTTTTGAAAGAGAGTTTTTTAAAAGATGCTGCCTCTACACTAAGGATGCTTGAGTCAGTAACCTTAAAAAAATATATTGATGAGCTACTGCCTTTTTTAGAGATAAAATATATTTTTTCACTGCGTAAAAAATTTTTTATGTATATAAATTTATTGAGAGTTTTATTTTGTTACCAGTGGATTAAAAACAAGTTAACCCTGAAGGCTGAGGAAATTCCAGCCTGCATTGAAAGATTATATCAACTCAAAAGAGAAAACGGCATTGAAGATCCAAGGCCTTATTTATTAAAAGATTATTTTGATGAATTTGCCGATGGGATACTAACAGAAATTGAGTTCTCGGCTTATAAAAGATTAAATATTCAAGGCGGATTTTCGCCTTTATTTTTAAAGTTATATCATTTAGTCAAAGGCTTTTGGGCAAGCATTCCGCATCAATCTTCTGCGCTTTCATTAAGGGATTTTCCAAAAGAAATGATTGAGCATATTGCAAGTTACTTGGATGTAAAAGACTTTATGAGTTTATATGGCACCTGCAGTTATGTGCGAGAGGCTTTAACTTATAAATGTAAAGAAATGCCTGCCAAAATTTTTATGTCTCGGCATATAACTTTGTTTCGATTAGAGCCTTCAAACTTTACTCAAAAAATAAAAAAAATGTTTTCTTCTTTATTGCAAAAGCCCGAGACAAATGCGGCTATTGAATTTCCAGGTGCTGAATATTCTTTGGTTGAATTATTTCAAGCAATGACAAAAAACCCATTTTCTTTATCCCAAGAATCCATTATTGCCCTATTAAGTTTTTGGAGAGAAGGACGAATCTCTCTTCAAGAAATACTTTATTTAGTTTTTGAAACCGCTTCTCCTCAGATTAAAAAAGCACTTTTTGAAAGGCTGTATGTTCTGTATAAAGTAGAGCACGCTATTAAAGATTTTGATGCCTTTGTCAGGTGGCAGATAAATAAGGTAGAGTGTGCCAAAGCAAATGGCGCGGGACTTAATCAGATACGGGCTTTTATTTGAGGCGCAATCAATAGAAACAGTAAAGAAAGCGCCCCAAAAGAGTGTTTAAGGAGATAGTTTTTCTTTGACAAGCGCCGCGTAATTAGGATCAGCCGCTTCAAACTGCGCGAGCATTCGTTCTTGCACCGACGCTGTTGCGTGACGTAGCCCGCCTGCAATATTATTGGTTAATTGATCTTTTTGAGAGTCTGACATCAAACGAAATAAAGCGCCTGCCTGTGAAAAATTATCGTCGTCTTGCGTATCGTACGCTTTGATCCAGGCATTTTCTAAAATAGGGATTGGCGGCTCTGTCAATTCAGGGCTTGGT
>JBILMY010000086.1:0-5219 GCA_044375265.1 Gammaproteobacteria bacterium
GCAATCATTTGAGTTTCTGTAAAATCAACGGAAGGCTTTTCTTTGGCAATTTCTTGAATACGATGTATCGCACTGACCGTTTTAGGCAATTGTTGTAGAGAGATAGCAAAGCTAAAAACCAACTCAAAGAGACCTGCAATCCCAAGTACAATAAAGGCGAGATAAGCGCCATTCAGAACATGACTATTGACCAAAGGAATCAGATGCCATAGTGCATACTCGAGGGTGATGCCACTACACAGCAACGTGAAAAAAATGCATAAGGCTTCTGCGGATAAAAGCTGAGATTGCAGTGAAAATACTTTTTTCTCTTGCGCTTGAATAAGATTTAAGTAAGTGTTACTTTGCCCAAAAATAAGTAGCTCTGAAAAATGCTCAAAATACTGAAAAACAGTTTTCTTTAAGGTTGCATAATTTTTTGAGATGAGGCTTGTTTTTTGACGAAATAAAAAACTGATGCACAAAGGAAATCCTACGCCACTGATCCATACAATGCCGAAGGTTAGGGTCGCAAGGCTGAATGAAAAATGTCGCAAAATTAAAAATGCCAAAAGACTACTCAGCAAAAATACTACGAAAGGCATAAAAAAGCGTAAATACACATTATCTAAAATATCCACATCTTGATTAAAGCGGGCGAGTAAATCTGCGCTTTGAAATTTTAAAAGATGCGCAGGTGCCAGTGGTTCTAAAGTGTGATAAATCCAAAGGCGTAATTGACTTAAGAAACTTAAAGTCAAATGATGGCTGCTGAGTCTGTCGAAATAACGAGATGCAATGCGAGAGAAAGAAAAAAATCGTACACTGGCAGAGGGTAAGAAATAATTAAAATGAATGGCAACGGCAAAAGATAAGGCGGCAAATCCCGCTGCTGAAATAAACCAGCCTGACACCGCTAACAGGGCAATATTCGACCATAAGGCAAAAAAGGATAAAAAAAGACTACCCAGCAACATAGGCCAGTGTTGTTTTAAAAATTGCAAGACAACATTTTTGAGTTTCATGGTGAATCTGTACTAAAGATTGAACAATTAATAACAACTGTCATTAAAATCTTTTTTAAGATCTCCTGCCTCCTCAATTAAAATTGTAAGCTGTCACAATCGGATTTCGCTTGTATAGCATATCATTAAAATATTCATAGAATGATACACTCAAAAACCCTCCTGAAATATTTTTGACATTTTCAAAACCAAGATTTTGAAGTGTTAAAACAGCATTATAACTGCGCTGACCACTGCGGCAATGGACATAAACAAGTTTATCCTTAGGAATTTCATTTACCCGCTCGCGAAGTTCACTGAGTGGAATAGAATGTGAAGTCAGGATTTTTCCTTTTTGTAATTCCACTGTTTCACGGACATCGAGAATAAAGGCGTTCTCTTCCACCAATTGACGCACCTTTGAAAAAGGCGCTTGTGCAAAAGATTTTTCCAGCAAATTACTACCGACATACCCTGCCATATTCACCACATCTTTGGCAGTGCTAAAAGGAGGGGCGTAGCATAATTCCAGTTCCGTTAAATCATAAACAGTGGCTTTAAATTTCATCGCGGCGGCAATGACATCAATACGCTTATCAACATTGCCCTGCCCAATGGCTTGTGCACCTAAAATGAGTCCCGTATTTTTTTCAAATAAGAGCTTAAAATGAATGGGGTGGTTGTTCGGCATTAAGCTGACTTTATCGTTTGGATTGATATGTACGACTGCATACTCTATCTGCAGTTTGAGTGCTTGAATTAAGCCTTCCGTCAACCCTGTAGAAGCCGCATTATAATGAAATAATTGAATACAAGAGCTACCGATATAAGCGGGGTTTATAAAATCTTTGCCATGAATATAGTTTGCAACACCGCGCGCTTGCACTTGGGCGGGCCAAGCAAGTGCTAACTTGGATTGCAAATGCGAGAGGGCATTTTTAATTTCAATGGCATCACCAACAGCATAAATATTTTCATCACTGGTTTGGCAATGATCATTGACTGAAATAGCCCCTGTTGCACCGATTTGAAGCCCCGCACTTTTAGCCAGTTCAATTTCAGGCGCCACACCAATAGCCATCACCACAATATCCGCAGGAATTTTTTTGCCCGAACCTAATACTACCCTATTGGATTCAAATGATACGACTTTATCATTTAAACTCAATGCAATGTCTTTGTCGAGTAGAACTTTATGCAAAATTTGTACCATGTCTTCATCAAAAGTCCTCATTATTTGTGCAGACGCTTCAATTAAGCTGACGGGATATCCGGCAAGTTTTAAATTTTCAGCTACTTCAACACCAATAAAACCCCCTCCAATCACCGCAATAGATTTGTTAGGTGATAAAGCCTCTTTTAATTTTACGATATCCGTAACATTTCGTACGGTATAAATATTCACAAGATCGCTACCTGCAATAGGGGGTACAATCGGACGCGCGCCTGGTGATAAAATTAAAACATCATAGTTTTCTTTATAAAGCCTGCCATCCGTATGGTTTTTAACAGTAATGGTTTTATTAGTGCGATCAATTTCAGTCACTTCGCTGCCGGTACGGGCTTCAATATTATATTGTTTCATAAATTTTTCAGGAGACATCATAATAAGGCTTTCCGCTTTAGAAACAAGTCCACCCAGATAATAAGGTAAGCTACAGTTTGAAAAGGAGACATGCTGACCTTTTTCAAAAATAATAATCTTATCTTCTTCGCTTAATCTTCGTAAGCGTGCGGCAGCAGAAGCCCCACCCGCGACTCCGCCGACAATTAATATTTTTTTTGCTATTTTACTTTTCATGAAAGACTCCTTTTTATTGACAGCCACTGTTACAGTGATTTTTTTTGTTATAGGGCAAATGGTTTAATAGTTTTTGCATGGCGCAAAAGCCTGTGATGCCGGAAAAAATTAAGGCACCCCCTAAAAATAAATTGATGAGCAAAAGCCAAGGCGAAAACAAAAAAGTTAACGCCACGCCCAACAAAATAAAAATACCCGCGATAATGAAGACTTGTCGCATAATGGGCAGGGGGGCTTTATTATTTTTTGCCACGGCACAGTCTTGGGCTTTCCAGGCGTTAATACCGCCTTCCAATACAAACACCTCAGGGGCATTAATCTGGGCAAACAGTGATTGATTCATGCGGGTACGATTGCCAGATAAACAATGAAAAACCAATTGTTTTTTTGTGGCCAGTTGGTTGACTTCATTCATGTCAAAATTGGATAAAGGGATGTTTTTTGCACCGATAATATTTTCCCGATGATACTCATCCAGCTCGCGAACATCGCAGATAAGTATATCTGAATGAGAAGACATTGCTTTTAATTCTTTTGCAGTAATATAACGAACAGTAGCCATAGTTGCTCTCCTTTAATAAATTAGGGACAGAAAATTGATTTTAAAGTTTTCAAAAGAATCAATACTGCCGGATCTTTAATAGAATAATATAGGGTTTGTGCTGTACGATTCACCTCGACTAACTTTGCTTTTCTTAAAATCGCCAAATGCTGTGAAAAAGCGGATAAGCTTAACTCCGATCGTGCTGCCAATTCCCCTGCACTTAAGGGTTTTTCAATCAGATGACACAAAGCCAGCAATCGATCGGGATGATCGATTGTCTTTAAAAATCGGGCGGCCTGCGCTGCTGCTTTTTTTGAAATTTTCATAGCATCCTTATTTTAGAGAAATCTAAAATAAAAAGCAAGTTTTAAATAAGCATAAAATTTTATCTGATTTTTTTGAATGCAAGGGCTCTAAATAAAAAAAGTGCTAAAAGATTATTTTAGCACTTAAAACAAGAAGATCTACTATTGAGAGTGTTAGAAGCTGAGTTCTAAGCCAAGTGTTCCTTGATAGGTAGAACCAAAACTGCCTAGCTCGGTATTTCCATTGTTTCCAATGATAGGTACAGCGATCCCTGAGCCTTCCAGATAAAGAGCGAAATGCGTGTTCATATTATATTTCACACCTGCTGCATAATAAAGTCCTGCACTGGATTGGTTATCCATGTTCATATCAGGCGAGGGTGATTCCCCCTCATAAGCATTTACCCCAAAGCCTGCTTTTCCATATAAAGAGAATGCTGTTGATAGAGGTAAAATCCCCTTCGCGGCAAGGTGATAAGACATAATCATGGCTTCACCTGCACTGTTGCCTCCATTAGGTAAAGTATCCATCCCGACTTCAACTCCTAAGTTATCATTCATATAAGCCCCCATCGTCATTGCATTAAGGGCTAAAGAATTTTGATTCCAACCTGTTGCCGTTCCCATTCCGATACCAAAGTCAAAATACATCATGTTGATATTATTTAACATTGAAGACATTGGGGCAGCATTCACAGTGCCACAAAAAAATATAACTGGGAATACCCATAAAAAGCCCATTATTTTTTTCATAAAAAATCTCTTTTAAAATTTAGGAGACCGAATTGTAGCATAAGTTAATATTTAAAAAAATACTGGAAATTATTTTGAAAATTTCATACCTGAATTTCTCCTGCATGAAGCTTAATGATTCTATTCGCGCCTTCAAGTAAAGCGGAATGATGGGTCGCAATAATGACTGTTTTGTCTTTCCAAAAATGCGTCAGCGCTTCCACAATTTTTGCTTCATAGGCTTTATCCAAATGCGCGGTGGGTTCATCCAAAATCAACACTTCCGCCGGTTTTAAAAAAAGTTTTGCAAGACCGAGACGTTGCAATTGACCGCCTGACAACCCGAGTTTTTGTTCTCCAATGGGCATGGCTAAGTTATCCTGCCAGCTGTCAAGCCCCGCAAAACGTAAAGCTTCTTTCAGTGTTTCATCGCTCGCAGTAGGATTAGCGATCATCAAATTATCGCGCAGCGTGCCGGGCAGCGTTTTAATATCTTGAGAAAGAAAGCTGATTTTTTCTTGCCACGCAGCTTTTGTGCTGTCATCTAATAGCGTATCGCCTATCGTAATTGTGCCTTGCGTCGGCATCATAAAACCCAGTAATAAAGAAAGGAGGGTGGTCTTACCACTCCCACTTTCTCCCACGATGGCAATTTTTTCTTTGGGCGTAATTGTCAAAGACATATTTTTCAAGACGGTTTTTTTTTCGCCTGTTCTTTGATTGAGTATTCGCTCAAAAGAGACATTTTTTAAGTTGATTTCATTACCCCTCACCCTGCCCTTGCAGGGCAGACCTCTCCCGCAAGGGGAGAGGTGAGGCTTATTTATGAAGTCTCCTAAAGACAATTTAGCTTC
>JBILMY010000088.1:0-5190 GCA_044375265.1 Gammaproteobacteria bacterium
TAAAGACTTGCCTTCTGGGAAGAAAACCTCATGATGACTTTATCGACTGTGTTGATTTTTAATGCCCTGTTATTTTCTATGGGTCTTGTGGGTAGCATTATCAATCGCAATAATTTACTCCATTTACTCATTTGTGTCGAATTATTGCTGCTCGCAGTCAATGCTAATTTTATTACTTTTGCGTATTACTTGCATGATATTGCCGCACAAATATTTGTCTTTTTTATTTTAACCGTCGCAGCGGCAGAAGCTGCCATTGGCCTTGCCATCATGATTTTAATTTTCCGGCACAAGAAAACCATTTTTGTGCAAGACTTGAATTCACTTAAGGGGTAGGGGAAAAATATGATCGCCTTTATCACTTTGTGCATTATTTTACTGCCGCTGCTCGGCGCAGCATTGACAGGCGCAGGCGTGAAATTTTTATCGCACCGCGGCGTCAACATTCTTACCATCCTGCCGATGACAATCGCATTTGGCTTATCGTTATATCTGGGCACTCTTTTTTTCACAACCGATGCCGTTGATGTCAACCAAAATATATATACCTGGCTTCTGAGCCAACAGATGAGTTTTTCAGTGGGACTGCTTATCGATCATTTATCTATCACGATGATGATCGTCGTGTGCTTTATTTCACTGCTCGTACATATTTACAGTATGGGTTATATGGCAGATGATAAAGGCTATGCACGCTTTTTTAGCTATATTTCTTTATTTACGTTTATGATGTTGATGCTTGTCACAGCGAATAATTTTTTACAACTCTTTTTTGGCTGGGAAGGTGTAGGGCTCGTGTCCTATTTATTGATTGGATTTTGGTTTGATAAAGAGTCTGCGAATCAAGGAAGCTTAAAAGCCTTTATCGTCAATCGCGTGGCTGACTTGGGATTTGTACTCGGCATTGGACTTGTGCTCGCTTATACGGGCAGCCTTGATTTTCAAAACTTTTTTGCAAGCTTGAGCGGCTTACAATCGCAAACACTTTCACTTGGGATTGGCGCGCCAATTTCTGTCATTACGCTCACCGGATTTTTACTCTTCATTGGTGCCATGGGTAAATCTGCGCAAATGCCGTTTCATGTGTGGCTTCCGGAATCGATGGAAGGTCCTACGCCCATTTCTGCGCTCATCCACGCAGCAACCATGGTAACCGCGGGCGTCTTTATGCTTGCGCGGCTATCACCGCTTTATACTTTATCGCCCGTCATGCTCAGTATTATTTTAGTGGTGGGTGCAACCACAGCGCTGTTTACAGGCTTACTCGGTATTGTGCAAAATGATATTAAGCGCGTGGTTGCATTTTCTACGCTATCACAGCTTGGCTACATGGTCGCGGCCATGGGTGCTTCTGCTTTTAGTATAGGTATTTTTCATTTAGTCACGCACGCGATGTTTAAAGCACTCTTATTTTTATCTGCGGGCTCTGTGATT
The DNA here is from genome assembly GCA_044375265.1 of Gammaproteobacteria bacterium. Classification (GTDB taxonomy): domain Bacteria; phylum Pseudomonadota; class Gammaproteobacteria; order JABDGN01; family JABDGN01; genus JBILMY01. Next base: position 1,435 of record JBILMY010000088.1, read on the forward strand.
CTCGCCATGCACCATGAGCAAGATATGCGAAAAATGGGCGGACTTGCGCGCACCATGCCTATTACGTATGTTTGCTTTTTAGTGGGAGCACTCTCTCTCATGGCTATTCCGCCCTTTTCAGGTTTTTTCTCGAAAGACACGATTATTGATGCTGTGAGCGCATCGACATTACCCGGCAGTGGTTATGCTTTTGTCGCCTTATGTATCGGCGCACTGGTGACCGCGCTTTATATTATGCGGGCTTTTTTCATGGTATTTCATGGACGTAGCTACGTCAAAAATTATCACGAGAGTGACATTGCGGAACAAGGTAAAGTTGTCACCGTCCCCCTTATCATTTTAGCGATCATGGCGTTCATCATTGGGATGATTCTTTTCAAACCGTTTGTATTTTCAACATGGCTGTCAGACAGTGTGATGTCGAACACGCAAAATTATCCGGGAGAAGGGCAGCTTATCATCAGCGCCTTACATTCCTGGCCACTGTGGCTTGCCCTGATGGGCGCTTTGATCGCTTGGTTTTTTTATTTTCGCGCGCCAGAGCATCCTTTGAAACAATTTTTTTCACGCTCCTTTTTGACGCGGATCCTCGTGCATCAATATGGATTTGATGCCTTCAATGAGCGCGTATTTGTACGTGGCATACAAAGGCTTTCCACCTTTTCTTTAAAACGCATTGAAGGTGGTTTCATGGTGCGTGGCATTCTCTTGGGCATACAACTTATCACGATGCGTGTTTCCTTATTACTTAAAAAAATACAAACGGGTTACTTATATCATTATGCATTCATGATGGTACTCGGGCTCATTGTATTATTATTCTGGCAAGTTTTCTTGTATTGAGGCATTGATGGTGATACCGAATTATTTGATTAGTGTGATGATTTTTCTTCCCCTCCTGGTGGGAGCAATTTTGTTGTGCTTACAAAGTGCAGCGCTTGCCAAATGGGTGTCGGTAGTGACAGGCCTCATACTCACTGTTTTTTGTGTCATACTTTTTTCAAGCCTTGATCCTAACGTGCAAAAAATGCAGTTTGAAGAGATCTTACCCTTCTTCTCTTTTTATGGATTTTCTTATCATGTGGGTATTGATGGACTGTCTGTGGTCATGATGCTCATCACCAGTATTTCGCTCATCGTCATTCCGATGAGCTCACTCACCAGTCATAAAAAATTACCGCAATTTTTAGGCCTTTTTTTATTATCGCAAGGCTGCCTCATGGGCATTTTTAGCGCGATGGATGCGATTTTATTTTATATTTTTTGGGAAGCGGCGATGATCCCCATGTATTTACAACTCGGGGCATTTCGTGCACCGCGTGTGTATGAAGCCTCGAGCCGATTTTTTATGTATATGTTTGGTGGCTCCCTTTGCTTATTGTTAGCCTTTATTTATTTACAAGGCTGGTCACATCAATTTGAGCTGGAAAGCTTTTATGGACTGGCGCTTTCTCCCACCATTCAAGGTGCTTTATTTTTAGCGCTCTTTATTGCCTTTGCCGTGAAAGTGCCCTTATGGCCACTCCATAATTGGCTACCTGATGTGAATGCGCAAGCACCGCTCGGCGGAGGGCTCGTGGCCGCCGCGCTGATGATAAAACTTGGGGTCTATGGATTTATTCGCATTGCAGTGCCTATCATTGCAATCCCTTCTGTTTTTTGGCTCAACACTGCCATTACTTTATCGTTAATTGCCATTGTGTATGTGGGCATTTTGGCAGTGATGGAAAAGGATATGAAAAAACTCATTGGCTATTCTTCCATTGCCCATATGGGGCTTGCCATGCTCGGTATTTTTATGGTGTATGTCATTTTGCATAATACGCATGACATTGCCGCAGCGACCTTAAGTTTTGAAGGCGCGATGATGCAAATGGTAGGGCATGCGTTTAGTACCGTGGGATTATTTTTAGGCATTGGCATTTTGTCAGAAAAATTAGGCACTCAGCAATTATCTGATTGCCGCGGGCTGGTGCATCGTTTGCCTTTATTTTCTGTCTTCATGATGATCTTTTGTTTATCCAATGTGGGGCTGCCCGGCACTTCAGGTTTTATTGGCGAATTTATGATCCTCATCAGTGGTGTCAAAGCCAATTTTTGGGTCATGGCACTGGCGGCAACGACGGTAGTCATTTCACCCGCGTATACGCTCTGGCTCTATAAACGCGTATTCTTTGGCCAGCCTAATGTACAAAGCGGGCATTTGACCGCTATCAATGCCTCACAATTATGGGCGCTGGGTATCTTAGCCGTGCTTGTGGTGGCGATTGGTATTTATCCTGCACCGATTTTACAATTATTACACAACTCGGCAACAATGTTATTGTGGCATAGTATCAGTTAGAGAAATTATCATGAATAAGATGCAGACAAATTTTTTATGGCAAGAAAATTCCCCTCCAGAGGAGGGGTGGCTGCCGCAGGCAGACGGGGTGGTTGAATGCTAAATTTTATTCCGTTATTTCCAATCGTATGGCTTTGTGGTATTACACTGCTGTTGATGCTTGCGGGGCTTTTCTTTCAAAAAATCAGTGTGCTTTTTTACACTATTGCGCAAGTCGCGCTCTTGGGAAGTATTGCGCTCACCTGTATTTATTTTCCTACACAAGCTCAGACTTTATATGACGGCATGTTTTTGTGGAATGCGCAAAGTGCCATCATTAGCCTCATCTTATTAGTCTTTGGTGTATTGGTGTTTGCCTATAATGCACGTACGATGGTAACCCTTTATCAAAGGGCAATGGAACCTTATCTCTTAATGTTGTTTTCTGTGCTGGGGATGCTCGTGATGGTATCAGCCAATCATTGGATGCCACTTTATATTGGCATTGAAATTATGTCGCTGCCGATTTATGCACTCATTGCCTTGCAACGTGAAAAATTTTCTTCGGTAGAAGCGGGGATGAAATATTTTATTTTAGGCTCGATTGCGTCGGCTATTTTGCTCTTCGGTATTTCTTTTATCTATGGTACCACAGGCCAACTCGGGTTTGAAACTTTAATGCAGAATAATACCGCTACGGCTTATCCTTTATTATTACTGGTTGGACTTATCTTTACGTTTGTGGGACTGTCTTTTAAATTTGGGCTTGCGCCTTTTCAAATGGGGCTTCCCGATGTGTATGAAGGCAGTAGCGATCCTGTCACATTATTTGTAGGCACCTTACCTAAAATTGCCGTATTGGCCGTGATTTTGCAAGTGATGAAAATTGTTTGGGCGTATACTGGCATTAGTGTTCAAGAGTTTTGGATAGTGATTGGATTTATTTCACTGGTGATGGGCAATTTAATTGCACTCGTACAATATAATCTTAAACGTCTTTTAGCCTACGCAACGATTGCCCAAATGGGTTATGTGATCTTTGCGGTCTCGATGGGTAATAGTATAGGGGACTTTGCGGCTTTCTTTTATTTGATAGCTTATGTGCTCGCCACCGTTCTTGTCTTTGGTGCGATTGTGATCCTTAACCAATCGGGGTTACAAGTGACTACGGTGAGTGATTTAGCGGGGCTTGCGTCACGTTCAAAGTTATTGGCATTCAGTTTGCTTATCGGGTTTTTATCCATGTTGGGGATTCCGCCACTCTTTGGTTTTTTTGGAAAGCTGTCGGTACTCATGGCACTGATTGATAACCGTATGGTAGAATTAGCCATTGTTGTGGTCTTCATGACTTTAGTCAGTGCAGTATATTATCTGCGACTCATCAATCAGATGTATTTTCAACCCTCTGAAAAGTTGCAAGCAGTGATAATTTC
>JBILMY010000173.1:0-2874 GCA_044375265.1 Gammaproteobacteria bacterium
ACCCTGCTGTTAATTTCACAAAAAGTTTTCAATTGAGCGCAGAACAATATATTCAAGATAAGAAAGAATACTTCTCTTTTTTCAAAGATCCGACTCAAGCCTGTGCCTATATTATACGATATAAAAAAAATGCGAAGTGGGTGGGTGAAATAAAATAACCTGTTTATTCCCCTCCAGAGGAGGGGAATTTCACAATTTAAACTGGCTAATGACGGGCGTATGATCCGAAGGCCGTTCATGGCTACGAGGGGTTTTGTCGATATAACTGTCTTGTAGAATTAAAGCAGGACTTGCCAAAATATGATCAATGCGAAGGCCATGATTACGCCGAAAGCCGCCTTGGCGGTAATCCCACCAGCTATACTGGCCAGCCTCAGAATTTACACAGCGAAAGGTATCGATAAGCCCCAGTGATATCAATTCATCAAAGGCTTCTCTCTCGGGAGGGCTGCATAAAATAGCGCCCTGCCAGGCAATAGGATCGTAGACATCGATATCAGTAGGGGCAATATTAAAATCCCCCATCACGCAAAGCTTAGGATAGCTGAGTAATGCTTTGGCCAAATAGTCTTTTAAAGCGGCAAGCCATTTGAGCTTATACGCATATTTATCCGTACCGACGGCAGCCCCATTGGGCACATAGACATTGATAATACGGCATTCTTCTATAGTGGCGGAAATCACGCGTACCTGTTCATCTTGAAATTCGGGAATATTGACCACTACATCACTCAGCGGTGTTTTGCTGAAGATGGCTACGCCATTGTAGGTTTTTTGGCCCGCAAAAGCGCAGTGATAGCCCATCTCTTCAAATACGGCGAGCGGAAATTTATCATCGGTGAGTTTGGTTTCTTGTAAACACAAGACAGAAGGCGAATGGACACTTAAAAAATCAATCACCTGGGGCTGCCTGACATTCAGCGAATTGACATTCCAGGTAGCAATTTTAAGAATAGACAAGGCGATTGCCTAGGGTGCGATACTCGCCATAATGGCACTGGCCGCTGCTGCTTCATCCCCGCGAAGTCGGGAGACAATACGGCCTTTTTCCACATCATAAGGGGAAATCTCCACTTCTACCAGATCCCCTTCCGAGAGGCGGATATAATTTTTGCGCATTTTACCAGAGATGTGCGCCATGATTTCATGCTTATTTTCAAGCATCACAATAAAATTGGTATTACGCTGTACTTTGGTAATTTTACCTTTCATACGAAACGATTCTTCTTTAGTAGACATAAGGCTCCTGTCAATAATTAAGGGTTGAATTTTACCCCTTTTTCCTTAAAATAACAAGTCAAAGGCTTCACAACCTCCCTAAAACAAGGTATACTTTGCCCTCATTTTTCACTAAAAATAGCACATGAAAAAAATCTGGCCCCGTCTCTTTGTTATTGCGCTTTTTTGTGGCTTGTCTTACCAAGCCCAGGCATTGATCAGCCAAAATTCAAGCTTTACTCCCACTGGCATTACCTTTGAGGGACTTCAAAAAATAAGCGTAGAGACGGCGCTCAACTATACCCCTTTTAAAGCCGGTGAATATTTAACGCCTGAGAAAACCAATGCCATTATTAAATCGCTGTATCACACCGCTTTTTTCAGTAATGTGGATTTATACCAGGATGGCAAAAACCTCTTGATTAAAGTCAAAGAGCGTCCGACCATCACCGAAGTCTCTTTGAGCGGCAATAAAAATATTCCCGATGATAAATTAAAGGCAGCTTTAAAATCGCTCAAAATTGCCAAAGGCGATCTCTTGGATGATGCCGTACTCGAAGAAGCCAAACAAGCGCTCATGAGCCAATATTATTCCATGGGGCGTTATAACGTTAAAGTGGATGTCACGCAAATTGATGATAAGCATAATCGTGTCGGCGTCAACTTTAATATCTCTGAAGGTGTAATTGCCACCGTGGCCAGTATTAAAATTTTAGGGAATACTCATTTTGCAGAAAAAGACTTGATGGATGAATTGACGCTATCCACGCCTAATTTTTACACTTTCTTTACCCGTAATGATGAATACTCTGATCAAAAATTACAGCAAAGCATTGACGCCCTGCGAAACTTTTATTTGAACAATGGTTATCTTAATATACGCATCAACCATAATGAAGTGCAATTAAGTCCTGACAGAGAAAAAGTGTATCTTGTTATCAGCATCGATGAAGGCACTATTTATCATGTCAGCGGCTATACATTATCTGGCGATTTTGCGGGCCATCGCACTGACCTGTTAGCGGCCATCTCTTTAAATGCCGGTGATATTTTTTCTAAAGATGCGATCGTTTCTGATACCAATGCCATGTCGGCCATCTTAGCCAATGATGGATATGCTTTCCCTACGATTACGCCGATGCCGACGGTCAACGAACAGAAAAAAACTGTCACCATTGATTTTAAAGTGACCCCGGGCAATCGCTACTATATTCGCCGCATTCATTTTATCGGCAATGAAACCACCTCTGAACTTGCGCTGCGCAATCAACTGTATCAAATGGAAGGCAGCCTTTATAGTCTGAAAAATATTCAAAATTCTGTGTATGCACTGCGTCAAGATACGTATTTAGGTCAAGACAATCCTGCGCAAATCGTGCCCAAAAAAGTCGAAGGTTCCAATGATTTACTGGATTTAGAAACCACGCTGTCCGAGCGTTTATCGGCGCAAATTCAATTTTCTATCGGCTATTCTGAAGTCTATGGCTTTTTATTGAGTGCAGGCATCACCCAAGATAACTTTATGGGCACGGGAAAAACGGTGGGTGTGAATGTGAGCACCAGTGCTTACCAAAAAAGTTTCAGCTTTACTTATAGCAATCCTTTTTATACACCCGATGGTGTGAGCCGCAGCATTACACTGTATGGCACGCAAAC
>JBILMY010000090.1:0-5037 GCA_044375265.1 Gammaproteobacteria bacterium
CGTGTAAGTACTTCTTAAAAGCTTCGCGCAGGCTATATGCCATGCGTCAAAATCAAAGAACTTTTTTTCAGACGCTGAACCAATAGGTATCTCTTTAAAAAAGAGTTTTAATTTTTCTTGCGTTAATTCTATAAGGGTATCTGCTTCAGGTTCTGAAAAGGATTGAAATTGCGTAATATCACAGACAAGATTTTTATCTAAGGCGCCTTCTGTATAACCGCAGAGAATAGGCTTTTTTGGCGTGATGAGGTGATCTGCCGGATCTGCCGGATTGGTAGGATAGTGCCAATGAACATATCGAATCGACATACCTTGCGGTAATTTTTTGGTGACCCATGCTTGGGATTGCGTATTGAAAAATCCTTTGACAATTTGGCCTGAGCTACCATGTAAAGACAACATAGTGTCATCAAAAAAATAAGCATGAATTTGTGTAAATGGAACCTTATGTTGGCTTAAATACAGATATAAAGTATTGGTGGCTGAAATTTCAATATGCGCTTTCGTATATTCTGGCAAAAAAGGCATATCATTCAGTGCCTCTTTTTTTTCAATACTGTCTTGTTCTCCAGCAATGACATTCACCATGTTGATAAAGTTTTGGCCGCATTGCCCCCAAACCATATCTTCTATTGTAAAAGGAATGAGTTTAATGGATTTTTTGGGGAAATCTTCTTGTAACGACAACTCCAATAAATATAACAGCTGCACAGAAGAAACAAGTGCATACGAGGGAGGTTCGTCTTTGTTCAGTTTATAATGACTGACACCTTTTTTAATGTTTTCCCAGTCCAGTTCATGCGTGATGCGATTTGTGCCTGAAAAAATAAAGGTCCGTCCATATTGCTGCACAATTTTTTGGAAAAATCGATACAGGAGATGCGATTTATCAAATGCTAAAATCCCTTCTTTAAAAGCTTTTTTGTCAATAACGTCCCATAAACAGCCATCAATATCGATGAGCAGCATGGCAATCAGGGGCTGAGTGGAATCGGGGTTGACAAGAGGTTCAGCTGCTTGACGTAAATTATTTGTATATTCGTCTGAACTGACCTCTGGTAAATAAAAAGATCCATCTTGTGAAGGGTAATAACCTATGATTTCTTTTTCATCAATACAAGCTTTAGCCATTTAAATTATTCCCAATAATAACTATTGCATAACCCCTCATTATAACAAATGAAAATTAAACCAAGATTAAGTAGCGCTGAAGTATTTTAAATCTTTAGCTTTTTGGTCAATTTATAGGAATGTGCTATAATTGCGCAAATGAATACTGCCCTTGATGCCTTTACTGAAGACAGTGCACCGCCCAGTCTTTTGGATAAACTCACTTTAATTGCGGATGAACCTTTGACGCCTGTGCAGCGTGTGATGATGGATATTGAAAAACTCTTTAATGCCAAATTATCTGAAGTTATTGATTCTGATTTTCCACGAGTGACGCATTCTATTCTTAATTATGGCATGCCGCATTTTTATGCTACAGGTCATTCGAGTGATGAAGCGGCTTCTCATATTGAAGCACGTATGGTTGAAATTATTAAAGATTTTGAGCCGCGTTTGATAGAGGTAAAAATCACCTTGAAAAAAGTCGCTAAATTTGCCATCGATTTTGAAATCAATGCTTTACTCCTGGCAAAGCCAGAGCCCATTAAAATTAAGTTTGATTCACAATATCAGCCGAGTGTCGAAAATTTTGAAGTGAAACCGTTATGAGCGATCAATTATTTCGTTATTATGATAAAGAGCTTGCGCTACTTGAAGGCTTGGCCACCGATTTTGCGCAGGAACATCCTAAAGTTGCGGCGCATTTAAAAATTACCGAAGATACGATTGAAGATCCGCATGTGTTGCGCTTGATTCAATCGGTGGCTTTTTTAAATGCGAATATCAGACAAGAGCTCGATGCGGAATATCCTGAATTTGTCAAAAGTCTAATGGAAATTTTATATCCCCATTATTTATCACCTATCCCCTCAATGGCGATTGCAGAATATGAACCTGAATCAACATTGACCGAACCCCTCGAAATTTCTCAGCATACCTTAGTGCAAACCCTGCCAATAAAAGGAGAGCGCATTTATTTTCGCAACGCCTATCCTTTAACGATTTATCCTATTGAAATTAGCCATGCAAAACTTCAGGGCTCACAATACAGTGCGCCTAAAGTGCCTGAGGAAACACGGGCACTGTTACATTTTGAACTGCGCACTTTAAATTCTGAAGTGTCTTTTTCTGCATTGTCGCCTAAGCGATTACGCTTTTTTATTAAAGGCTTACCGCAGCATACTTATCCTCTTTACGATCAATTGATGCAACATACGCACAGTATTGTGCTGGCCAGAAATACACAGGATGAAGCCCCCATTATTTTAGCCAAAACGCATTTAAAGCAAGTCGGGTTTTTGTCAGAAGAAGGACTATTACCTTATTCTGAACGCTCGCACATTGGTTACCGGCTTTTATCAGAGTTTTTTGTCTTTCCTGAAAAGTTTTTATTTTTTGATGTGATCTTCCCCGAACAGTTACCCGAAGATTTTGCGCAAAATTTACATCTGTATTTTTATATGTCTGAGGGGAAAACGAGTTTAGAGTCGCATATTCAAAAAGACTACTTTAGTTTGCATGCGTCCCCCATTGTGAATTTATTTCCAAAAACCGCAGAGCCACTGTTAATCGATCATACTGATTTATCGTATCCCATTGTACCTGATGCCAAAGCGCCCTTATTTCATGAAATCTATCAAGTAGGTACAGTAACGCTTATGGAAAATGGAAAGAAAGCGATGGACTGTCCACCCCTCTATGGTATTTCGCATGATACTTCAGAAGAGACTGCGCGGTATTTTGTCACGAAGCGATTTCACCCACATTATCAAGAAGGGAAATCGGATGCAGGGACTGATATGACGATTTCTATCATCGATCAGCATTTAGTACCCAGTGAATTAAAAAACTGGGTGCTCGGCGTGCAAACTTTATGCTTAAATCGGGATATGCCTTCGCTATTACCCTTTGGTGAAGGCGAACCTTTTTTGCAAACCGTCGAGAATATTTCAGGATTAAAAAATATACGTGCGTTAACCCCACCGACAAAAACCCATCGCCCAGAACTGGGTAAATCGCTTTCCTGGAAACTCTTATCGCACCTGAGTATGAATCATTTGACGCTGGCGCAAAAAGAAGGCATCGTGATGCTGAAAGAACTGTTACACCTCTACGATCGCTTGCACCATAATCACAATCGCCAGCTTATTGACAGTATTATTTCTATTGATGTTGCATCTGCTTTACGACGCGATCCCTCAGGGCGGCTCAATACGTTTTGCCAGGGTGTTGCAATTACGTTGACTGTGGATGAAAAAGTCTATGTCGGCAGTAGTGTTTATTTATTTGGCAGCGTACTCAATGAATTTTTTGCACTGCATGCCAGTATCAATCAATTTACAGAGCTCACAGTATTATCGCAAAATAAACGTAAGGTATTAGGACAATGGCAACCTCGCAGTGGTCAGTACATTTTAGTATAGAACAAGCTTTGTATGAATCGCCTTCGCGTTTTTCATTTGCGCAGGCGATGCGACTTTTGGAAGCGCTCAATTTCGAAAAAAGCCGCTTTAAACCCGAATGGAAACAATTCCCCGTCGGTTATTATTATTCTGCCTCAAGAGAACTCGTCCATTTTTATAGCGACATGCGTGCGATTCCGCATACGACTGATATCACCGACTTAGAAGCCCCCGTATTATCCGTAGCAACACAAACTTTATTGCCCGCTAAAATGACGGTCTCTATCATGGGCCTCACCGGTTCAAAAGGTGTATTACCGCAGCATTATAATGAAGATATATTATTACAGCGGCGAAAAAGAAATCGTGCCATGGAAGATTTTTTTAATATCTTCGATCACCGTGTGATGTCATTTTATTATCGCGCCATTCAAAAACACAGCATTCCTTTACTCATGGAAATGACGCCCATTGAAGGCAAACTTGATACCATGACCCGTATTTTCAGCGCTTTAACGGGGATGCCTTCGAGTAGAAAATCGGCGATTTTCCCGATAAAGTTTCCCCTGTATTACGCCAGTTTCTTTGCTGATCGCAGACGTTCTGCCTATGGTTTGGAACAACTTTTAAGCAGTTATTTTAAAGTGCCCGTACAAGTCATTCCTTTTGTAGGAAATTGGAATCGGCTTTCCGTAACCGAGCGTAGTCGCTTAGGCAGTAAGCCAGGGGCTAAAGTATCACTGGGACAACATCATATACTCGGCAAAGGGGCGGTGTTAGGATCTTATTTTTTCAATAGCCAGTCGCATTGTCGCATTCAAATAGGGCCTTTGCCTTTTGAACGCTATCAAGAATTTTTACCGCATCGCAAAAAAGCCAAAATGTTAAAAGCGCTTATCCGCGAATTTATTGGTACCGTGTTAGAGTTTGATATTGAATTGATTTCAGAGCCTGCCAGTATTCCGGCTTTACAATTGGATAGAGCCAACCGTCCGCAGCTCGGTTATTATTCTTGGCTCGGTAAAGGCGGAAGCCTCGTCAAAAACTCCCTTTTGCGCTTTCATTAATTATTTTTCTGTCAAACCGCTCTTAACAAGGGGACATTTATACACATAAACAACTATCCTTCCTGCGCTGGAATCAGCAGCACTTGTTTGAGTTTTAGAACATCGCTTTTTAAATGATTAAATGATTTTAATCGTGCGGTGCTGATGTTAAAACTGCTCGCAATTTTTTGTAAGGAATCGCCAGGTTTCACGGTATAGCTTAAGGGTTTGGGTTTGCTAAACGCTTGCACGCCAGGTGGCATAGTCAAGACTTGTCCCACTTTGATGCGATCACTTGGTAAATTATTTAGGGATTTAATCGCAGCAACGGTGGTGTGATATTCAATGGCCAGTGATTTTAAAGAATCTTTTGAAGTGACGGTGTGCTCTAACAAATAAGGACGCACGGTTTTGGAACTTGCATTGCCGCGGCTTTTATTTAAAATCAAAAGCTCCATGCCGGGCACAATGGGTTCACT
>JBILMY010000185.1:0-2724 GCA_044375265.1 Gammaproteobacteria bacterium
GCAAATTGAAGGAATTAATCAAGTGAGGTATCAATGAAGTATATAACTGCCCCCTTAAATGTAGAGACAGGTTGCATCTGTCTCTTGAGACGCATGCAATGCGTCTCTACTAAGGAAACCCCATGACTAACTGCCTCTTTTGTAAAATCATCGCAGGAGATATCCCTGCAAAAATTCTCATGGAAAATGAATACGCCCTTGCCTTTCGCGATATTCATCCCCAAGCACCCACCCATATTCTCATCATTCCTAAAAAACATATCGCAAGTATCGCCGACTTGGCAATCGATGATGAAGCACTAATGGGCAAATTACTGCTTACGGCAAAAACCCTTGCAGAAAACGAAGGCATTGCAATTGACGGCTATCGCCTTGTCATTAATTGCCGAGAAAATGGCGGACAAACTGTCAGCCATATTCACTTCCATTTACTCGGTGGGCGCGCCTTAAAATGGCCGCCAGGATAACCTTATGAAAAAATCTTTTTTACATCCCTTAAAAATAGCTGCCAAACGTGCCAAAGGATTTCGCTTGTCGCGCTTTTTCCAAAAAGATAAGCTACGACAATCTCGATTTCTGATTGAATGCGGCGACCTCAGCTTTGATTATTCACGGCATTTGATTGATGAAAAAATAAAAAATCTTTTAATACGTTACGCGCAAAAACAAGGGCTTCAAGAAAATATCCATGCTTTATTTGCGGGTGAAAAAATCAATTTTACAGAAAAGCGGGCTGCTTGGCATACGGAGCTTCGCAATCCACATTCTTCTTTTGAGCCGATTAAAACTGTGCTGATTGAGATGGAAATTTTTGCCAATAAAATTATTTCGGGTGACTATAAAGGTTTTACCGGCAAAGCCATCACTGATATTGTTAACATTGGCATTGGTGGCTCTGATTTAGGCCCGCGTCTTGTCCTTGATGCACTCCGCGATTATCACAATCACTTGACTGTGCATTGTGTTTCCAACATTGATGCGCATGAACTCATTGAAGTGCAGAAAAAAATCAACCCTGAAACCACGCTTTTTTTAATCTCTTCTAAAACCTTTACCACGATTGAAACCCTCACCAATGCAAGTAGCTTTAAAACCTGGATGATCGCCGCTTTAGGTAATGATTCACGCGTGATTGAAACGCATTTTATTGGCATTACCACCAGCCCTGACAAAGCGCACGCTTTTGGGATCAGTCGCACTTTTTCTTTCTGGGATTTTGTGGGCGGCCGTTTTTCACTGTGGTCCAGCATTGGTTTATCTATTATGCTCGGCACTTCGCCTGCCATTTTTCGTGAGCTCCTGCTAGGTGCACATCAGATGGATAATCATTTTAAAGAAACGCCCTTTGAAAAAAATATCCCAGTAATGGCGGGACTGTTGAGTTTTTGGTATTTGACTTTCTTTCATACCCAAACACAGGCTATTATTCCCTATGATGAGCGCTTGCGCTTTTTACCCCCTTATTTACAGCAATTACAAATGGAAAGTAATGGTAAACGTGTCGATAAAGAGGGGCATATTTTAAAAGAAATTACAGCGCCTGTTATTTGGGGAAGTGTGGGCACCAATGGCCAACATGCCTTTCACCAGCTGCTTCATCAAAGCAATCATTTGATTCCCATTGATTTAATTGCCGTCATTAATGCTTCGCATTCACATCCTGATCATCAAGCCATTTTACTCGCAAATTTTTTAGCGCAAAGCGAAGCCTTAGTCTATGGCAATGAGACTTTAGATAAACATAAAGCTATTCCTGGCAATAGACCCCACAGTTTAATTGTCTTAAAAATGTTGGCACCCGAAACTTTGGGCATGCTCATTGCACTCTATGAACACAGCACGTTTGTGCAAAGTATTTTGTTTGGCATCAATGCTTTCGATCAATATGGTGTAGAGCTTGGCAAAAAACTTGCTTCAAGGCTATTACCAGGACAAGAAACCGCGGAAAATATTCCGTCAGAATATCAATTTTATCGGGAGCGGTTTTTTAACTTATGACTATCTTATTACATGGTTTGCAATACGCCCCCTTAATAAGGGGGCTGTCGACGCAGTCGACTGGGGGATTTATAAGTATTATTACTTTAATAAATCTCCCCTATCGGCTTCGCCGATTTTCCCCTCTTATTAAGAGGGGTGTAAAAAAAGCGCTTTATACAACAAGAGAAATTATATGACAACTAAACAACATTTAATGAACTTCGATCGTCCCATGCTCAAAGCCTTTATGGAGAGCTTGGGCGAGCCCGCCTTTCGTGGCGATCAAGTCTTTCAATGGATTCATCAACATGGCGTGACTGATCCCGCACTCATGAAAAATATTGGAAAAGCGGCGCAGCAAAAACTCATAGAACAAACCGAATGCCCTCTGCTTTCGATCGCCGAAGATCATCTCTCCAGTGATGGCACGCGAAAATGGTTATTCGCACTAAAAGATGGCAATAAAATTGAAACGGTCTATATTCCTGAAAAAAATCGCGGTACCCTGTGCATTTCTTCACAAGTCGGCTGCGCCCTCAATTGCCGCTTTTGCTCCACCGGCGCGATGGGCTTTAATCGCAGTTTATCCATTTCTGAAGTCATCGGCCAAGTGTGGATGGCACGGCATTTACTCGGCGATTTTGAGCGTAAAGAAAATCGTTTGATTACGAACGTTGTGATGATGGGCATGGGAGAACCCCTTTTAAATGATGAAGCCGTTATCCCAGCGATGGATATGATGAT
>JBILMY010000091.1:0-4967 GCA_044375265.1 Gammaproteobacteria bacterium
TTTATATGCATATACCATAGAGGATAAGTCGAAAGTCATGTACAACATAGCTAATAGTACAAACCCATAAAAAAACTTTTGTTTCATAATAAATCTTTATTGGATATTACAAATTGAGCAATCTTGATTTTTACTCCACTCTTCATTAACTTTCATTTGAGAGGTAACAAAATCATAAACACAAAAACGGCCAGCTGCGCTTGGGGATGCAATATGAGTGACAATTTTTAAAAATTCTGCAGCAACCAACCCAGCAGTAATAGATAATAATGGCATAATGGCTGTATTTGTTTCAGCAGAAGATATAAAATTTTCGCTTTGAACCATATTCTGAAAAGTAGTTTTATTATTATTGACGGATTGTTTCCAACATTCAATACATCCTGTTTTCCCTGGGACTATACTATAACATGCAGCCCACTGGCTATCTAACGAACCTAAAACGAAAGGGATCTTCAATTCAATACATGCTACATTTAACCAGTCAATAATTTTATCTCTTGGCTGATCTGCTGCGCCAATAACAATATCTTGTCCTTTAATCAATTCTAGTATATCTTCTACATTTGCTATTTTTTTGATGACTGTGGTAATGTTTATATCATTAGAAAATTCCTTGATGTTTTTTGAAGCAGCAATAGCTTTTAATTCACCTAGATCAGATTCTCGATATAAAACTTGTCGATTCAGATTTGATAACTCAACAAGATCAAAATCAACTATCTTTATATGACCCACACCTAAACCAGCTAAATTTTGTAAAACATGGGTACCAACACCGCCCATACCTAAAATAACTACTTTGGTAGTCTTCAGCTTCTCCTGATATTGGTATTTATTATCTTGCGCAGTAATATAAGAACTAAAAAATCCAAGATTTCTAGCATATCTTTCTTCGTCACTCTTATTTAAAGAGATAGAAGTATTAAACTTCTTATCTTCTAAAAGTTTTTCACTATCTAATACCTTAAGTAATTCTTCTAAATATTTCGCTTCCTCAGGATAAGATTCAGAAAGCATACTTTTAAGGGTTGCCGTATTCTTTTCACCATCCATAAGAGCACATACCTTTCTAATAAATCCTTTAGAATCATCAAGGGTAATTGCCACGCCTGGGTTTTTAAAAAAGTAAATTTTACTCCCAACAACACAAAACTCCACCATGTTTTTTAATTGTGGTAATATATAATTCAATAGTTTCACTCCAAAAATAAAGTTTATTTGGGAAGATTATTATACATAACTTCCCAAATAATTTTTTCTTAGTAAGGGCAAGCGTAACCAGCCAAACTAATTTCAACGTATACAACATCAAATTTCATTTTATACTCTCCAATTAATGGTTAAAATGCCCAACTTAATGTTAAGCATTGTACTAGTATACATACTTTCAAATTAAAATCAACACTATTATAATAAGAACACTAATAGTAGATTCTTAAAGGTTAAGTATGGTATACTTTAAAGAAGTTTGAATTGATTTTATTAAAAATACTACTTAGAATTAGTTCCTAAAACTGTTAAAGTAAGTTAGAATTAAGACTTATAGGAGAGGCCTTTCAAAATGCAAGACATTAATTTTAATTATATCCGGAAATTTTTTAAAATTTTTCAAATGGCCGCTCAGTTTTCTCAAAGCGCACAAGAAGAGATTCGTTACCGCCTTGTACAACTTCCTAAAGATAACGATCCTTATATTTATATTCAGATCATTAATAGTCGAGCAATTTCAAAACTGCTTCCCCAAGAAATCATGCGGGATAATATGCTGATGCATTTTTCGAGAGCGGATATTGCATTGATTACGCATTTGGGCACAAAAAATGAAGTGCAGCAATTTGTTGCCAAAGAAAAGCCTGCATTCTATAAAATTTTGCAGCGATTATTTGTGAAAGAAAAAACAGCTTTTGTACTTGAAAAAGAAGATCATGAGATTGCAACGCATAGTGCTGAGGAGCTTTATCAAAATGAAGCCTTGGCTGAAAAACTCACGGGGAAAGATGGCATGGAAGTGGGTTACTCTGTGGCGGAAGCGCATTATCAGAAAATACTAAAACTGAAAATTAAGTAGCTACTTTGAAGGGCTTTACTTAGCTAATGAATACCTATTATTTGTCGTCACCCCCGTGAAAACGGGGGTCCATCGGGCCCATGGATTCCCGCTTTCGCGGGAATGACGAGCAACAAGCGTTATCTTAGAAAGCGCTGCGGGCTTCGATGACTTTGCCGATAATTTCCACAGAAGTGTTTATAGCAACCGGATCAAACTTGTCATTGATGGCGACTAAATAATTCGACTCTGAACCCATAATAAATTGTCTAATAATCGCTTCAGGCATACGCTTGGTTTTAGCAAGGACAAAATCACCGTCTAAAAATTGCTTTATACCGGTATCGATAATCAGTAAAATATCTTTTGAAAATTTAGGCTCCATGGCACTACCTGCATTTTGCACAGCAATAGCAGTTGAAGGAATGGTATTATTCACCACTAATTTTTCAAAATCTTCTACTCTTCTTTTGTGATAATCATAGGCGTCTTTTAAGGTCATAAGGGGGATTTCATGCGCAAGTTTGGAAGGTGAAAATGCGCCCTCAATTTTATCTTCCATCGATCCTACGCCGCGCTCTAGCCAAGCTAAATTGACGCCTAATTTTTCGGCAATTTTTTTGCGGGAGGAAAAATGAGGAACAGCTAAACCATGCACCCATTTATTCACACCTGCACGTGAAAGTTCAAAAACTTCAATAATATACGTGATTCTGCCATGACCCATAGGCGGATAGCCTCTGGCATCCAAGGCTTCATGAAAGCGTTTTGAAAACGCTTCAGCATCAATAATATTTCGGTCAGTTTTTTCCATGAACACTTAAATGTTGACTTTTTAAATACATAGTTATAGAATACCGTTATATGTGCACTTTATGTATTAAAGCCTAAGGCGTCACATATAAGAAGTAGACTAGAAAATACGAGAAAAACACGCAATTTCATTGACATTATAACAGAATTTGCTAAAAAAGTCTCAATGGTTTCAATGTTTACTTTAATGTTATTCAACTTAATTTAGGAAAAACCATGTTAATACTGAACCGTAAAGAAGGCCAATCTATCGTCATCACGACAGAAGCGGGCGAAGAGATAGAGCTGTCTATTTTAGAAATCAAAGGCAAATATGCCAAAGTGGGTATACAAGCGCCTTCTACTGTGACCGTGGATAGAAAAGAAGTGAGTGAGCGGAAGAAGGGAGGGGAAGGAAATGAGAAATAGATTAATAAGCGGTCAACCACCC
Organism: Gammaproteobacteria bacterium; assembly: GCA_044375265.1. Lineage (GTDB taxonomy): Bacteria > Pseudomonadota > Gammaproteobacteria > JABDGN01 > JABDGN01 > JBILMY01. Next base: position 3,294 of record JBILMY010000091.1, read on the forward strand.
CGTCTGCCTTCGGCAGCCACCGTTATGTCGCGCAATCCTGCGCTCCACCCTTCGGGCCAGCGCCAAGGCGCTGTTAAAAATTCGCCTTCCATGGCAATTTTTTCTCTGGAGGGGAATATTAAAACCCTACTCTCTGAAACTGTGAATTATGGTAGCAATGCCGCTGTGCTTTTTGATGTAGAGCTGAAAGATGGCTCTTTTCAAAGAATCAATGTAGAGAAGCTATTTACTGATAGAGAGTTTATTGGTAATTGCTCGCGAGAGCTTTATGGCCATCTGTGCCATCGCAAGGGCTATATGATGCGGGGTTAAATTTTTTTGTAGAGACGCGATTCATCGCGTCTCATGGGCCCCTGGATTCCCGCCTGCGCGGGAATGACGAAGGTTAACCGTGTTCCCTGCCAGCATAATAATACTCCCCTGTTTATTGGCGCTGGCAGGAACTTTTTCAGTATAAACAGCGCAAGCTTACAACCTATTTCCACAATTTACTGTAGAAATTATCTGCTTAATTTAAGCAGATAATTTAGACCTTTAATTTAAACCGTGAAATTGTCCAGTGAATTTCAGGGCTGAATTGCATCACGGATTTTTTGGTCCATCATCATATTTTACTTTAAAAAAGAGGCATTATCCACTAAATAAAAAATGCTTGCAATTCCCCTAAAAATTGACGATAATGAAAGTGTCTTGAATCTTCTTGCAAGATATCTTTTAACCCCAATAAATTGGAGTCTGATGCTATGAAAAAAATTATCGCTTTATCTGCTGTTGCAGCCGGCGCAGCTCTTTTAGCAAGCTGTGCTACACCATTCCCTATGGGCACCCTCTACACTGGCGTTTCTACGGGTGAAGTAGCTAACAACAATGTGGCTATTACTAAAACAGGCGAAGCTTGTAACACGTCTATCTTCAGCTTAATCGCAACTGGCGATGCAAGCGTACGTGCTGCTAAAGCTTCTGCAGGTATCACCAATGTAGCAACAATTGACCATACTGCCAATAACTACTTTGGTATCTATGGTAGCTACTGTACTATCGTTCGTGGTAACTAATTCGACAAAATTATCACCAATGACAAATGGGGAAGAACCCGTTCTTCCCCATTTTTTTTAAAGGCTATTTTATGACAACGACTGATCAATATGCAAAAAAATGGTGGGTACTCTTTGGTACCAGCCTTTGCATGGCCTTGGCTTTTTTAGATCAAACAGCAGTCATCGTTATTCTGCCTACCCTGCAACGCGAACTCGGCGGCAGTAATTTACAAGTACAATGGATTTTAAATGCGTATATGCTCACCATGGCTGTACTCTTTATTCTTGGCGGAAGGCTAGGTGATATGTATGGACAGAAAAAAACGTTTTTAGTGGGTATGGCTATTTTCGCCATTGCCTCTCTCCTCTGTGCCTTATCTTCCACTATCAATGAACTTATCGCAGCGCGCGTTCTGCAAGGCATGGGTTCTGCGATTTTAGTCCCTTCACAATCGGTGATTGTCCTCAATGCTTTTCCCGTGGAAGAGCGCGGGCGGGCTATCGGACTTAATACGGGCATCGGGGCTATTTTTCTCGTTACCGGGGCCTTTATTGGCGGCGCGCTCACAGAAGCTTACAGCTGGAATGCCGTATTTTTACTCAATCTGCCTTTTTGTATCGTCAGTGCTGGCCTTGT
>JBILMY010000092.1:0-4958 GCA_044375265.1 Gammaproteobacteria bacterium
ATTGAGGCCTTTATTTTCCATAGCGCCCATATTAAAAAAGCGTACCGCCACGATCATGAAAATAGTGAGATCATATTCGCGTCCATAGACTTTTTCATCCCAGGCCATGGATTGTTTTAAGGCCCGCATGGCATAACGTGCGCGATCGCTTTCACCTTTATCGACATAAATTTTTAAATCAACTTTTTTTCCTGATATCGTTATAAAGTGATCGCTGAGCACATCAAAATCACCCGCAACCAGGGCAAAAAGATAGCAAGGTTTTTTAAACGGATCTTGCCAAATCGCATAGTGTTTATTTTCAGGTAAATCACCAGACTCTATGAGATTGCCATTCGAGAGCAACATAGGATGATTAAATTTATCGGCAATAATTTTAGTCGTAAAAAGTGCAAGATTGTCGGGTCTATCAATAAAATACGTGATTTTTCGAAAGCCTTCGGCTTCACATTGGGTACAATAAGTATTGTCTGAAATATAAAGTCCTGAAAGCTCTGTATTTTGCGAAGGATTAAAACGAGTTTTAATTTCCAGCGTAAATTCTCGGGGGAGGTTGGGTAGCGTGAGATGGGTAGGGCTGAGGGTATAATTTATTTGTGGGTGTAAGTCAGCCCCCTTAACAAGGGGGCTGTCGACGTAGTCGACTGGGGGATTTATTAAAGGCATTGCTATAAAATCCCCCCCATTGGCTACGCCAATTTCCCCCCTTATTAAGGGGGGAGTATTCCTTTCCTGAATTGTTAGAGAAATTAATTCTTGTTTTTCTCCATTCAGTACCAGCGGCGTTCCTGTTTTTGTGGATTCTCTGGCAGCAAAGGATAAACGTGCTGTAACGATAACCTCAATGGAAGAAACCAGCTCAATCGTTAAATAAGCTTCAAATAATAAATAGGGATGCGGTGCGTAATCAGCAAGATGCGTCTGACTCATCCCTTACTCACAAATGTTTTTAAGCGATCAGCGCGTGAAGGGTGGCGTAGTTTACGCAGTGCTTTGGCTTCAATTTGACGGATCCGCTCGCGCGTTACATTAAATTGATTGCCCACTTCTTCCAAGGTGTGATCCATGTTTGTGCCAATACCAAAACGCATGCGCAGCACTTTGGCTTCTCTTTCGGTCAAACTGCTGAGCACATCTTCAGTCAGTTCACTGAGCTTTTGATTCATGGCGACATCAATGGGCAGGGCCATCGTACTGTCTTCAATAAAATCACCTAAATGCGAATCTTCATCATCACCCACAGGTGTTTCCATCGAAATAGGCTCTTTAGAAATTTTTAAAATCCGTAAAATTTTATCTTCAGTGAGTTCCATTTTTTTCGCGAGTTGCTCAGGCGTGGGCTCCATGCCCGTTTCTTGCATAATTTCACGCGAAATACGGTTCATCTTATTGATGGTTTCAATCATATGCACAGGAATACGAATCGTACGTGCTTGGTCAGCAATCGCGCGGGTAATCGCTTGACGAATCCACCAAGTTGCATACGTTGAAAATTTATAGCCGAGTTGGTATTCAAATTTATCGACCGCTTTCATGAGTCCTATGTTGCCTTCTTGAATCAGATCTAAAAATAAAAGACCACGGTTGGTATATTTTTTTGCAATCGAAATCACAAGACGCAGATTGGCTTTGACCATTTCTCTTTTAGCGGCCCGCGCCTTGGTTTCATGTACAGACAAAACTTCATAGAGTTTTTTAAACGCAGCCATTGAAAGATTGGCTTTCTTTTCAATATTACCGATGATGGTTTGTGCTCTACGAATATCTTTTTGATATTTACGTAGTGTTTCTAAGTAAGGGGCTTTTTTAGGCACATTTTCTTCAATAAAGCCGATATTGAGTTCATTGCCGACAAACATATTAATAAAATCAGCTCTGGGCATTTTGGATTTATGAATACACAAATTGGCAACAAAGCGCTCTTGTTCTTTGATGGCTTCATACAGCTTGCCAATATGTCGGCAAATCATATCAATTTGATAAGGCGCAATTTTAACACGGTTAAAAAGCTCGGTGAGTTTTTTTAATTTTTTTACGGTATTTTTATTATCAAAACCCGATTTTTTTTCTGTGACGCTATAGTCTGCGTAAGCTTTCTGTAGCTCTATAAAATATTTTTTAGCAAGTTCTGGATCTGGGCCTTTCTCAGAAGGAATTTCTCCGCCAGCGTCTTCTTCTTCATCTTCCTCTATTTCTAAGATCTCATCGAGTTCTACTTCGGGCAGAGCAGCAGGCACTGTTTTTTCATCATGAAAACCAGAAATAATATCGCTCAACCTTAATTCTTCTAAAGGGACTTTTTCATAGGCTTGCAGCATGCATTCCATGCTGCCAGGGTAAGCGGATAATAGAGTGAGAATTTTACCTTTTTCTTCTTCGATACGTTTAGAAATAATGACTTCATCTTTTTTTGTTAAGAGCTGAACTGTGCCCATTTCACGCATATACATCCGTACGGGATCTGTGGTGCGCCCAAATTCTGCATCTAGGTTAGCAAGAACAACGCTCGCTTCTTCGGATACTTCATCATCATCGATGACTACCGAAGGCGTGGCTTTGCCTGTCATGATAAGGGTTTCCGAATCGGCGGGTGGCGTTTCAAATACTTCAATGCCCATATTGCCAAGCAAGATAATGACTTCATCAAGCTTGTCAGACTCTAAAACATCAGGGGGAAGATGATCATTGACTTCGGCAAAAGTCAAAAATCCTTGCTCTTTTCCTTTGGAGATAAGTTTTTTAAATTGCAACTCGTATTGTTGCGCTTGAGGCTCTAGGAGCCATTCTTGATTCTTGACTTCTGCGATTTTTTTGGACATAGAAAACTCTTGAGTTATTAAACATTTTAAGATAGTCGTCTATTTTAGCATATTTTTTAAGATTTACGCAAAATTTCAGCTAAAAAACTTGCTTTTTTTAGCTGAAAAGGTATAATCACATTCCCTATTTCGTAAAAAGGAGAGTTCCTATTAGCCAGAAAAGTCATGATAAAGGTAATCGTGTCAATCGCCAGATTACCGCCAGAGAAGTTCGTCTTATTGACGAGTTGGGTGAACAGATGGGTGTTTTACCTTTCTTTAAAGCTTTGGAAAAGGCTGAAGAAGCAGGGTTAGACTTGGTGGAAATTTCACCGAACTCTGCGCCTCCGGTGTGCCGCATCATGGATTACGGTAAGTTTGTGTTTGAAAAAGGTAAAAAAGACAAGGAAGCCAAGAAAAAACAAAAACAGATTCAAATTAAAGAAGTTAAGTTTCGTCCGGTAACGGAAGAAGGGGATTATCAAGTTAAACTACGCAACTTGGTACGTTTCCTAGAAGAGGGAGACAAAGTCAAAGTGACTTTACGTTTCAGAGGCCGCGAAATGGCGCATCAAGAACTCGGTATCCGGTTACTTGATCGCGTGAAAGTGGATGTTGAAACGGTTGCAGTCGTTGAACAGTCTCCTAAAACTGAAGGGCGCCAGTGCATCATGATGTTGGCACCCAAGAAAAAAGCGTAGCGATAAACCCCTCGCCAACCGGAAATTTCATTAGTTCCGAATTGGCCTCAAAGCAGTGGAGAGAATATATGCCGAAGTTAAAATCGCATAGAGGCGCAGCCAAGCGCTTTAAAAAAACAGCCAGCGGAGGCTATAAATTCCGACAAACCAATCGCAGTCATATTTTGACGAAAAAAAGTTCTAAGCGTAAAAGACAGCTTAGAGGCATGGCTATGATCAGTGCCAGCGATGTCCGATCCATTGATCAAATGTTGCAAGTATAGGAGACGATCATGGCAAGAGTTAAAAGAGGCGTCACTGCAAAAGCGCGCCATAAAAAAGTATTAAAAGCCGCCAAAGGCTACCGTAACGCCAGAAGCCGCCTGTATAGTGTAGCCGTTCAAGCCGTTACCAAAGCAGGCCAATATGCGTATCGCGATAGAAAAGTCAAAAAACGTGAGTTTCGTGGACTGTGGATCGTGCGTATTAACGCCGGTGCCCGCGAGCACGGCTTAAGCTACAGCAAATTTATCTTTGGCTTACAAAAAGCAGGCATTGAAATTGATAGAAAAATGCTGGCTTATTTAGCCATTGAAGATAAAGCAGGCTTCGCTGCATTGGCAGAGCAAGCTAAAAAAGCATTAGGCTAAAAAGGGTAAGGGCGCATTAATATGCGCCCTTTATCATGAGCACAAATAACCTTTCTCTCGAAAACCTCCTCACTGAAGCTGAGCGTGTTCTGGCTTCCTGTCAAAATTTTCCCGAACTTCAGCAAAGTAAAGCCTTATTTTTAGGCAAAAGCAGTCTTTTAACCCAAGCGTTAAAAGAATTGGGTAGCCTTTCTCCCGAAGAAAAAATTTCGCGCGGCGAAGTGTTACATAGACTTCGTCAAGAAACTCAAGCTTTGGTAGACAAAGCAGAAGCACGTATCCAAGCTGCTAAACTTGCGGAAGAAATGCAAAAAGAGCGCGTAGATGTAAGCCTGCCTGGATCTCAAGCCTATAGTGGCGCTTTGCATCCGGTGACCTTGGTGCAAGAGCGTATTGAAGATTTCTTTCATGCCTTAGGATTTTGGGTGGCAGAAGGCCCTGAAATTGAAGATGAGTATCACAATTTTGAAGCTTTAAATATTCCAGCCGATCATCCTGCCCGCGATATGCAAGATACCTTTTATGTGGATACTGGACATTTACTCCGAACCCATACATCTTCAGTACAAATTCGTACCTTAAAAGCCCATGCGCCGCCGCTTCGCATCATTGCGCCTGGTCGCGTTTATCGCAGTGATTCTGACCAAACCCATACACCGTCTTTTAATCAAATTGAAGGGCTTGTGGTTGACACACAGGCAAGCTTCGCCAATTTAAAATCTCTCCTCCAAAATTTTTTACGCTACTTTTTTGAAGCCGATTTAGATGTGCGCTTTCGCTCTTCCTTTTTCCCGTTTACTGAGCCGTCGGCAGAAGTTGACTTACGTATG
>JBILMY010000093.1:0-4946 GCA_044375265.1 Gammaproteobacteria bacterium
TAAGAAAATAAAGAGGGAACACGTTGTACTTCATCGAGGATGACTTTATTGCCGTAAGTATTTAAAAATCCACGGGGATCTTCCGTGGCAAATTGCCGCAAGTCTAAATCTTCTAAAGACACATAACGATAATTTGAAAAAAGGTGTTTAACAAGCGTTGTTTTGCCTGATTGTCGTGGGCCTATTAACGCAAGAATAGGAAATTGTTTAGCAAGGCTAAGACATTTTTGGTTTAAAAATCGTTCAATCATAGAACAAATTATAGATAGAAATGTCCAAATTGTCAATGCGATTGCCAATTTGGACGGTTTTTAAGGAACAGAGTGCTTATTGACGTATCAATTTTAAGTAGACAAAGGCCACAAAAATTTCGAGTACGTAGTTAAGTGAGCCTTGTTGAAAAGAAGCGAGATCGTTATTTTGCCAAGCTAAAAACCAGTCCCCTCCGATTTCAAAAAATCCGAGTCCCCACACAATAATACCCCAGCCGCAAGCCAGATAAATCCAATTCTTGGCTTTTTCAAAAGCTTCTACGCTGCCTCGGATATTTTTTATCATAAGGATAATTCCCACGAGCGCCAAGAGACCCATGATAAATTCACTGACAAACATGGCCACATAAGCAGTATCGGCAACAGAAGCTGGCAAAGCTCGCCACAATTGATGTGAGCCATTATTTTGTAAAGTAATCAGCGGTTTGACCACAGAGTTGACCGTATCGGTAAAACTTGTGACATCATTAATGAGCGCTAAAATGCCGATGATGGCGGGAATGAGTGCTACGCCAATTTGATCTAAACGTAATAAAAAAGAAAAACGACCTAATTTTGAAGACATAAAGAACTCCTAAATAAAATAAATCTTTTTGATTATACAAGGATCAGCAGTATATTGGAAAGAAATTTTATCATTTGCGTTTAAAGGGGTTTCGCCATGAACTCGAGGTAGATTATTCGGAAGGTATAATATAGTAAATAAACGTATCGGGTTGTAAAGGGCTATTTCTAAAGCCAGGTATTGGAAGAAGCGTCTTTTTATTTTTGTGTATTTGATAGCCTTTAAATGCGACAAAACAAGAATAATGTAAAAAAAATGCGGAGGAACCATACTTCCTGGGTTTAAATTATGGTCTAAGTTTAAGTTATTAAGATAATGGTGGAATCTTTCTAACTGGTTATTTTGTTCAAATAAAGCCCTTTGGAAATTATGGCAGTTATTTTTGAAAAAAATGGGTGCGATAATATTTTAATTCTTCGATCGATTCCAAAATGTCATCGAGTGCGCGGTGTGAGGATTTTTTATGAAAACCACTCATAAGCTGCGGTTTCCAGCGTCGGCAAAGTTCTTTAATAGTGCTCACATCAATATGGCGGTAATGTAAATACTCTGACAGCGCGGGCATATATTTGGCTAAAAAGCGCCGATCTTGGCAAATGCTGTTGCCACACAGGGGTGAGGTTTTTTCTTTCACCCAGGGGCGAATAAAACTCAGCACTTTTTGTTCAGCGCTTTCTTCTGTTTCACTGCTTTCTTGGCAGCGCTCAGTGAGTCCTGATTGCCCGTGATGTTTGGTATTCCACTCATTCATGCCAGAGAGAATAGCCGCTGATTGATGAAGGGCAATGCCCTCTAACGTGTCAAGAATATTAAGTTGATTATCGGTGATAACAATAGCAATTTCGAGAATACGATCGCTTTGGGGCTCAAGCCCTGTCATTTCTAGATCACACCAAACAAGATTGCTTTCTTCAGAAGGCATATAAAAATAAGAAACTCAAAAACCACATTGCAGCGATAAAATACCACAGCCAAGCAATGGCATCAATGGCAAAATGGTGCTTAGCACCAAATTCCCCTTTGATGCAACGGGGCAGTAAAAATATCATGACCAATAACGTAATAAATACGTTGAGAATGATAAGAACATTGATCATCACAAAAGTGCTGCCATAAATACCGCTATCCAAAGAAATGCCATAGTCAAAAATGGCTTCATACAGGGAATAAATATGGAGTCCTAAAAAAGTGGCGCCCAGTAAAGTGACAGCCATCATATTTTTTGTCACTAACCGATGCAGGTTTTTTTTCACCGCTTTTTGTGCGCTGATCACAAACAGGACATTCAACACCACGAGCAATAAATTGACAAGCGGCCAGCCCCATATCGTCATGATTTCAGATGGGCCTTCAAAACTCGAGGGATCAGGATTGTTGGCAAGCGGCCAGTGAGAGGTAAAATCCGGCCATAAGAGTAAGTGAGTGACTTTAAAGGCATCATCGATATGTCCGCCAAGTCCCGGAATGATAATGAGGCGAGCAAAAAATACCGCCCCGAAAAAAGTCAGTACTAAAGCTGCTTGTGAAATTAAATACCAAAACATACCCCAGCGATAGGTTCTGTCCATTTGGGCATCGTGCAGCCCGCGGCGGTTTTCAAGGATAACATCGCGAAACCAAAAGATCAGCGTGAGTCCGGTAATGAGTGCACCAATGATAAATAAGACAATGCCTGCGCTCGGATTTTCGGTGAGTAAAATAGAGCCGAGTCCTAAAAAGAATAGACCAATCGCCGTGGTAATTGGCCGAGAACTGTGTTCAGGAACATAATAAGTTCCGTGCTTGTGATCGTCGTGGTCATGTTCACTCATAAGAGGCTCCTGTTAACTAATTCTGCCTTTGACTTCATTCGGCTCATCGGGAATGGCTGAGGTGTCAAACATAGTATACGCTAAAGTAAAAGTGGAAATATTTTTGGGCAGTGCGGGATCAATATAAAAAATGACGGGCATTTCAATACTCTCGCCTGCTTTCAAGGTTTGCGAATTAAAACAAAAGCATTCTGTTTTTTTCAAATATTTTGCAGCAAGGCCAGGGCTAACACTCGGAATGGCTTGCGCTGTGATCGTATGATCGCTCATGTTTTTTGCATAAAAGAAAATTTGTTTAGCTTCGCCAGGATGCAGTGCAATTTGCGGTGTGCCGGCATAAAATTTCCAGGGTAAATGGGCATTGGTTTGCGTCACAAATTGTACGGTCACGCTGCGGCTTTGATCAACGGCATTTGTGGTGGTCGGTGCAGCTTCACCCGAGGTTTTTCCGCCAATGCCGGTTATTTGGCAAATCGCATTATACAAAGGCACCATGGCAAAGCCAAAGGCAAACATAAGGATAACAACGATGATTGAAATCCAAATAATTTTACGTGGTGACTTCATTCTTTTTCATAATGCATTTTCGGTGGAACCGCAAAGGTGTGATGCGGCGCAGGAGAAGGAATTGTCCATTCCAAGCCATGCGCGCCATCCCAGCATTTTGCAGGTGCAATTTTACCTTTTTTGCGTGACACAATCATATTGTATAAAAACAGTAATTGTGAGAAGCCAAAGATCAGCGCACCAAAAGTCGCTATCATATTAAAGTCCGTAAATTGCAGCGCGTAATCGGGAATACGGCGCGGCATACCGGCAAGCCCTAGATAATGCATCGGGAAAAAAGTGATGTTGACAGAAATGGCTGATAACCAAAAATGCCATTTACCCAAGGTTTCATTGTAATAACGGCCTGTCCATTTGGGGTACCAGTAATAACAGGCGGCAAAGAGTGAAAAGAGTGCGCCAGGGACTAACACATAATGGAAATGCGCGACTACAAAATAACTGTCATGGTATTGAATATCGGCAGGCGCGATAGAAAGCATTAAACCTGAAAATCCGCCGAAGGTAAAAAGAAACACGAAGGCAATGGCAAAAAGCATGGGCGTTTCAAACGTGATAGACCCTTTAAACATGGTCCCAATCCAGTTAAAGACTTTAATGCCTGTGGGCACTGCAATGAGCATGGTTGCGTACATGAAGAAGAGTTGTCCGCCAAGTGGCATGCCAGAGGCAAACATGTGATGCGCCCAGACGATAAAGGATAAAAAGGCAATAGCGATAATCGCATACACCATGAATTCGTAGCCGAATAATTTTTTACGACTGAACGTAGGAATAATTTCAGACACCACACCAAAAGCAGGCAAAATCATGATGTACACTTCAGGATGACCGAAGAACCAAAAAATATGTTGAAATAAAATCGGATCGCCGCCGCCACCTGCGTTAAAGAAGCTCGTGCCAAAATGTCTGTCGGTAAGCATCATGGTCACTGCGCCTGCCAGCACGGGCATGACCGCAATTAATAAAAATGCAGTGATAAGCCAGCCCCAGCAAAAAAGCGGCATTCTCATGAGCGTCATGCCAGGGGCGCGCATATTTAAAATCGTTGCAATCACATTGATGGCGCCCATGATGGAAGAAATTCCCATTAAATGCACTGAAAAAATAAAGAAATCGGTGCTGGCAGGACCATAGGTGGTGGATAAAGGTGCGTAGAATGTCCAGCCAAAGTTTGGCGCGGGCCCCGATAAGAAAAAGGTGGAAATAAGAATAAGAAAAGCAAAAGGTAAAATCCAAAAGCTTAAGTTATTCATGCGCGGCATCGCCATGTCGGGCGCACCAATCATCACAGGGATCATCCAATTCGCAAGGCCTGTAAAAGCCGGCATGACGGCGCCAAAGACCATGACAAGCCCGTGCATGGTAATAAGTTGGTTGAAAAAATCAGGTTGCATAAATTGCAAGCCGGGTTGGAAAAGCTCTAATCTAAATAACAGTGCAAGTGTTCCGCCAGTGAAAAGCATGATGAGACTTAACCACAAATACAAAGTCCCAATATCTTTATGATTGGTAGAGAAAACCCAGCGAACAATAAACGCGCGAAAGCGGGCAAAAAAACTTAAATGAGCTGTGGCATGTTGCATACGGTGTTCCTTTAATTAGTCACTTCAATTTGTTTGGGATGATTTGCGACCCAGGTTTTAAAACTGGCTTCATCGACGGCTTCCACTACAATCGGCATAAATCCGTGCTGTGCGCCGCAAAGTTCTGCACATTGACCGGTATAAC
>JBILMY010000094.1:0-4921 GCA_044375265.1 Gammaproteobacteria bacterium
ATCGCGCCGCCGCCGAGTACGGCAGAAACGATGTAAGAGGTTTGGGTAGTCGAGAGAGAGAAGGCTTTGTCAATAAATAAAATGGCGCCCGAAATGACGCCGATATCATAGCCATACAGCATACCGCCGAGTCCACCGATGAACATCACCGCAATCAAATATTGTCTGCGGGATAAGTAATTCAGTAACATGGCTGGCTCCTCAGTTAAAAAATCGAAGGGGTAAGTATAGCGGGTTTTGCTTTGAGGGGAAAGGGGATATTCCCCTCCAGAGGAGGGGTGCCCGAAGGGCGGGGTGGTTGATAGAGCACATAAGGAGATATGATACAATAAGCACTTTTCAACCACCCCGTCAGGCTTTGCCTGCCACCCCTCCTCTGGAGGGGAATTATTTTATTCAAGGAATTTTCTATGGGTTTTAACTGTGGTATTGTGGGCCTTCCTAATGTCGGGAAATCTACGCTATTTAATGCATTGACGAAAGCCGGTATTGAAGCCGCAAACTATCCTTTTTGCACCATTGAACCCAATACAGGCGTGGTGCCTGTGCCGGATAAACGATTAGACGCTTTAGCCGCCATCGTGCATCCTGAACGCATCATTCCCACCACGATGGAGTTTGTGGATATCGCGGGCCTTGTTGCAGGCGCTGCCAAAGGTGAGGGGCTCGGTAATAAATTTTTAGCCCATATTCGAGAGACCGATGCCATTATCCATGTAGTACGTTGTTTTGAGAATGATGACATTATTCACGTGGCCAATAAAATTGATCCAATTGCGGATATTGAAGTCATCAATACGGAACTTATTTTAGCGGATTTAGAAACGGTAGATAGAGCACTTTTAAAAGTTTCGAAAAATGCAAAATCGGGTAATAAAGAAGCCTTACTTGAAAAAAGTATTCTTGAAAAAATCAGCACGGAATTAAATACAGGAAAACTCGCCTCAAGCTGCGCTTTAAACGAAGAAGAAAAAACGCTCTTACAAACGTTTGGACTGATCACAGCAAAACCGGTGTTATATTTGGCTAATGTGAGTGAAAATGGATTTACAAATAATCCCCATTTAACGGTAGTTGAACAATATGCCACAGCGCAAGGGGCGCTCGTCATTCCTATTTGCGCCTCCATGGAGTCTGATATGATCGATTTATCCATGGAAGAAAAATTGGAATTTTTAAAGGAAATGAATTTAGAAGAACCCGGGCTTAATCGTCTCATTCGCGCCGGATATAGTTTGCTGCATTTGCATACGTATTTTACAGCAGGGGTAAAAGAAGTCCGCGCCTGGACCATTCCTGTCAATGCCACGGCGCCACAAGCCGCCGGTAAAATTCATACGGATTTTGAAAAAGGTTTTATCCGCGCCGAAATCATTGGTTTTGAGGATTATATTCGTTATAAAGGCGAAGCTGGCGCAAAAGAAGCCGGCAAATGGCGCTTAGAAGGCAAAGAGTATATTGTCAAAGACGGTGATGTGATCCATTTTCGATTTAATGTTTAGATAAAAGTTGAACTGAAATAGTCATGATGCACAGTTTCTTGTTATTCATCAAGCGAGATACTAATAGTATTTAAAGAATCATCGTCTAATTGTATTTTAATTCCCGATTGATTATAAATGACGGTAGGCTCTAGGGAGTGCGTACAAAAAAATTGATGATTTGTAAAAATTGGATTGTTGATATCAAGTTTTGTCTTTCCAATAACAACATACCATTTATTTTCTTGTTTAACTATCCCTTGTAAAATATACTGCCCTTGATATTCGTAGTATTTTATTAAATTTAAATTTTTTAAAATTAACCCTTTTTTTTCTTCTGGACTTATTACAGGTAAAGCAGAGGAAAGATTAAGCTGCGTTTCTAAAGAGTGGGTTAGTGCGGATGCAGGGCTTTGACGCGTATGAAATGAAGGCATATAAGGAGACGACCTTATAGGGGTTATTGTATGACCCATCGTTAATTTTTTAGTTCTCAGTCTATAATCAAATGAATGCTCAGTCACTGCAATTTTTCTTGCAAAAAGGGCCTTAAATTGCATATCTGTCTTTTTATTTTCATCATTATGGCACCATACAATTTTATGGATATGCGGGTTATTACAAATGGGTAAGGCTATATTTTGAAGGGTTAGCAGACTTGAGCGTAAAAAAATAAGTTCGTCTATTGCAGTAGCTTGCTGAAATAAATCCTGCCAGGGATAAGCCCCGGTGGATTCACCTTGTATAAAAATACTTAACTTTCCTTGGGGACTGGTTTTTTTAAGTTTTTCGACTAAATCTTCATCAAATTGATAAATGAGTTGTAGGTTAGGGTAAATATAAAAATGAGTATAATCAATAGTTATTGTCATGAGTGTTCCTTATTATAATATAGCGCAATGCTATAATAAATAAGGTTCTATAGCAAGGTAATTTAAGAGTTAGCCTTTAGTTTACTCATTTGAAGTCAAGCTATAAATTGAAAAACCATAAAAAACGTTTAATATTTAAACAAAAATATTGATTTTTTACATTTTTCTTAATTTTCGCTTAATAATTCCTTGACTTTGGGGTAAATGTATCCTATCTATAGTTTGCCAAAGGGAGACCATTTTTAAAAACCGACTTTGGTGCCTAACAGCTGGTCTCTTTGTAACAACTTTTATATTAGGGGAGTAATATAATGAATACCTTAAAACTGAGCATTTTGCTCGTTATCTTGTTTCTTGTCAATAGTTTTATATTGGCAGGTAGAACAACCAACGCACCTTGTCGGAGTTTCAATTTGCCTGACCCTTACGGCTTGCCGTTTCAATGTGAACAAACAAGTAGCCCTGTGCAAAACGCACCTAAACTGAGTGTAGCGTTACAATCACAGACCTTATACTTTAAATCACATCAAGAAAGCGTAAGCTGTAAAGTGCATAGTACCAGTGCGAATAAAGTGTCGGTAAGCCATTATGTAGGTTGCAATCAAAATGCACCTAAAGCCATTGTCAGTACTTATACTTTATCGAAAGGCGATTATCGCATGGATATGAAAACCGATTGTCAGGCCGATGAATCACACAATACCATTGCTTGGAATGTCGATCCAGCAACACATTCGAATTCTGATGGTAACTTAGTTATTGATTGCGAATAAGAGGACAAGTCTGTGTAATGCAGACAAGATAAAGAGGAATAGCTATTTTAGTTTATTCCTCTTTATTTTTCACATAGCCTTCGGGCAAAATTTCCGTATCTTCAAATAAAAATGCCTTCATTTGTTCTTTTAAAAAATCTTTCGATTTTGGGTCCAATAAATTTAATCGATATTCATTGATGAGCATAATTTGTCTTGCTTTCCATAAATTAAAAGCTTCCACTGAAATCGATTCAAAAATACGCTGTCCGATCTCGCCTTTTAAGGGAGGTGCTAAAAACCCTACCGCTTCCTTGTGAAGTTTTTGGCAAAAGATCATGCGTTGTTCAGACATATTCATTATTATCCTTTAAAAGCAATGACATAAAAAATCATGAGGAAAAAATGGCAGGTAGAACCCAGTAGGGTAAAAATGTGCCAAATAGCGTGGCTGTATTTTAGCCGTTCCCATACGAAAAAAATGACGCCGAAGGTATAAAAAAAACCGCCCATGAGTAACCATAAGAACCCATCGGTAGACAGATTGTGGTATAAGGGCTTAAAAGCGATAGCGCCTGTCCATGCCATAGCCAGATAGAGGATGAGAGAAACGAGTGGGAAACGATCCCAAAAGCAGAATTTCATTAATAATCCAATGAGGGCAATGCTCCACATGATGAAAAACAGTGTCCAACCCAGGGCATTATTTAAAATGATTAATAATACAGGGGTGTAGGTTCCTGCAATCAGCAAAAAAATAGAACAGTGATCCATGAGATGGAAAAATTTTTTCGATTTTGAAGCGGGGAGTGCATGATAAATCGACGAAGACAAATAGTTAATGATCAATGCTACGCCAAAAATAGTCGTGCCTACAATTTTTGTTACCGTATCATAGTGGTGTTCATCTGAATCAATAATCATGATAACGAGCGCCGCAATGCCCAGTAAAGCGCCAATACCGTGGGTAATAGTGTTGGCTATCTCTTCACCTAAAGTTTGGTGCGCAAGTTCTTTGGGTTTAAAAAATCGAGAAATCATGAAAGTGGTGACAGATACATAAAAAACGGGAGGGTAAATTCCCTCCCTAAAAACCTCTCCCCTGTTCTGTCATTCGCGCGCTAATTAAAGCACTTCAAAAACGATGAACGAAGTTTCTGCCAAAAATTATACCACAGAAAATGGGAAATGCAAGTATATTATAGTCTGAACTGTGATTGCGCTGATTAAGTATGATAATTCCCCTCCAGAGGAGGGGTGGCTGCCGAAGGCAGACGGGGTGGTTGATGGATTTTTAATAAAGGATGCTCTGTAAGGAACAGCATGACTAAATCTAAGTTTTTTTTACATCGGAGTCAAATAAGCGAATAACTCTCAACCCTAAAGAAATAAGATATAATTCTCTTTTAATTTTTTGTCGATCAAAATCAATGCCATAAAATTTTTTAGATTTTATTTTTCCCCATAAGAATACTTCTGCAAGACTCCTTGCCTTTCTTAAAGTTTTTGCTCTGTCTTTTAGTGAAGGATTGTAAGGTAAAGATGTGTAGTTTTTGGTGGCTCTATATTCAACCACCCCGTCAGGCTCCGCCTGCCACCCCTCCTCTGGAGGGGAATTTTTAGGTAATAATGTGCTTTTCATATTTTAAAAAATCATAGTTAATCTGTTAAATCTGCTTAATCAAGGTTCAAGACGTTTTCCATAATACTTGCATTGTTTGGGTTTTCGGGTCGAATTGATAAAGCGTTATGCCTGGGTCTGAATCATGGCCGATGATAAAACGGTGGCTGCTGGGGGCGCTATCCATCGCTTCAT
>JBILMY010000095.1:0-4914 GCA_044375265.1 Gammaproteobacteria bacterium
TCATTGAAAACACCATGAAATTAGAGGCTTTTAAAACACTGGAGGCAATGCAATTTCAGTTTCAAAAACTAAAACGCGGTATTTGTTTAACCCATCCTCATTTTCATCAAGGCGTCATTGGTATTTTGGCTGGTCGCTTAAAAGAACAATACCATCGCCCTGCTATTGTTTTTGCGCCCGTTGAAGCCGGCTATTTAAAAGGTTCAGCGCGATCTATTACAGGCATTCACATGCGCGATTTACTGGACCTGCTTGCTAAACGTGCGCCGCATATCATTCAAAAATTTGGCGGACACGCGATGGCGGCGGGCTTACAAATTTTACCAGAACATTTTGAAGATTTCCAAAATCTCTTTAATGCAATACTGACAGAATATGAAGAAGCATTGTTTATCGAAACTTTACTGACTGATGGAGAGCTCGCCGATACGGATCTTTGTTTAGCAACGATTGAGCTTTTAGACTCTGCAGGACCTTTTGGCCAAGGCTTTCCTGCGCCATGCTTTGAAGGAATTTTTACCCTTATTGAACAGCGTATTGTTGGCGAAAATCATTTAAAATTATTATTGCAACTTAGTCCAGAAGGCAAATATATCGATGCGATCTTTTTTGGCATCGATAAAAATCATTACCCCAATCACCGCGCCACACGTGCGAAAATTGCGTATACACTTGATATCAATGAATACAATGGAATTAAGAAGGTGCAGTTGATGGTGGAGGCGATGGAATATATTTCATAAAATTCCCCTCCAGAGGAGGGGTGCCCGAAGGGCGGGGTGGTTGATACGAGAATTGAAGTCCTATTCAACCACCCCGTCAAGCTTCGCCTGCCACCCCTCCTCTGGAGGGGAATTTCTACCTGGCCTGTTCTATCGCAGCCTGCAGATCAGATTGCGAAGCAAGTCCCGGAATAAAAGTAATTTTTCCATTGCTATCACCGCTGTTTGACGTAGGCGCCACGATGAAACTTGGCGTGCCTTGAATACCAATGGCTTGTGCCAACGTATAACTTTCATTGATACTTTGTGAAAGCGCTGAATCCTTGATATCTTTTTGATATTGCTTCATGTTGAGCCCAATAGATTTTGCCACAGCATCCACATCAGAAGGCCGCAATGCTCCTTCAATTTTTCCCGTTGCAAAAATACCATTACGCATTTCTAAATATTTTCCTTGTGCTGTGGCTGCCATCGCAGCTTTACTGGCATAAGTGGACGCATCTCCAAAAATAGGAAATTCTTTATAGACGATACGCAAATTGGGATTATTGGCAATCAGTGTTTTAATGATGCCATTTTTTTGAAAATTGGCGCAGTGTACACATTGATAATCGAAAAATTCGACCAAAGTCACATTGCCTTTGGGGTTACCTGCAACCGTTGTATGATTGGGATTAAAGAGCGCTGCGCTATTGGCGGTAATAGCATTTTGTGCTTGCTGTTGCTGAGATTGTTGCTGCTGTGCTTGCAAGGTTTGACTCATTTGAATGAGGATCTCAGGATGTGCCAGTAAATAATCATGCACGATTTGCTGAATATCTTGGGTTTGTTTTTGAGAAAAAGAATTGGCAGCAAAAGCCAGAGAAGAAAAACTCATTAACAGCACAATGATGAAACGTTTTAGCATGTAAAGATCCTTAATTAAGTATTATCACCTCTCCCCTTGTGGGAGAGGTCCGCGCCGAAGGCGACGGAGAAGTGAGTACTCACTCGGCAGTGTCGCATTCTACCGCCTCCCATCAAAATAATCAAACCTATGCTACAATATATGCATGTCGCAAGTGCACCAATTTATTTTATATATTCTTGACCTTAATATTCATTTGGGAAATCTTGTGACGAGTACAGGTCACTGGATATATGTCATTTTATTCTTTATTATTTTCGCAGAAACAGGCCTCATCATTTTTCCTTTTTTGCCAGGGGATGCCTTACTTTTTTCTGCTGGTTCTTTAACTGCAATCACTACGCTTAATTTACCGCTCTTGATGCTCCTGCTCTTTATTGCCGCTATCTTAGGCAATACGGTCAATTATCAAGTCGGTTATTTTATTGGCCCGCGCATTTTTCATTTTCCCAGATCGCGTTTTTTTAATCCCGACCATTTGCATAAAGCCCATCAATTTTATGTTCAGTATGGCGGGCGTGCTTTGGTGATCGCACGGTTTTTACCCATTCTTCGCACCTTTGCCCCCTTCATTGCAGGCATTGCCAAAATGCCTTATCACCGATTTCAATTTTTTAATATCGCTGGCTCTGCCCTTTGGATTGGACTTTTATTGTCATTGGGCCGTTTTGTCGGTAATACCCCCTTTGTTCAAAAAAACTTTAGTCTTATTCTCCTTCTCATTATTATTATTTCACTACTTCCTGCCCTCATTCAATATCTTAAAGATAAACTCAAAAGTAAAAAAACTTCTTGACTTGTTATACAAAGCTTGTATAATCAAAAATCCCCCTATTATTTGAGGTCTTTATGCAAAAAAAAGTACTGGCTTTAGCAACGCTTATCAGTCTTTCTTTTGCACATTCTGCTTTTGCCGCCAGTGGATTTGCCGACCCCAATCTGAGCCCAAGTTTAGAAGGACAAGCCATGGCAGGCGCAGGCGCTGCAGTCGGCGATGTCACAGCCATTTTTATCAATCCCGCCATCACCTCCACCATTTCACAAAAAACGCTTTATCTCGGTGCCACGCAAAGTTATAATTTGCTCAGTGTTAATAATGCAACGGGGCAAGTGTGTAAATATCAAGGTTTTGACTGCACCTCAAATATGTATGACCCTGTATCAGGTTCCTCTAGCCAAGAAAATGTTTTAAAAAACACCACTTCTCCAGTACTTTATTTTGCTGCGCCGCTCAATGCGCACTTCAGTTATGGCCTTGCTTTCAATACACCTTTTGCTTTTTCTAGCGAATATGATGCTGATAGTACACTGCGTTATTTAGCAGTGCAAACCCAATTTCAAACTTACGCTACCACCGGCATTTTGTCTTATCGCTTAAATCCCAGCTGGTCTTTTGGTGCCGGCTTGGAGGCCGAACAAATCGGCTTCAATGTATCGCACTATGATTTTGGGCTTATCCCCGATCCTACCGATCCTAATTCAATTTCACCGGCAGCCAGTCAATATAATGCCAGCAATTGGGGCTATGGTTATACGCTGGGCATGCTCTATCAAGAAAATGAAGTGATTGTTGGTCTGAGCTATCGCTCACAAATTAATACCACACTACATGGTAATGGCAGTCAATATACTACTGGAAATAATACATCTTGTGGATACTCTAATGGACAATACACCGATGCGAGTAATTGTCCGACAGGCATCACTGCAAGCGTCAATACCCCCGCAGTATTGAATATGAGTTTAGAAGATACGCTCAATTCTCTATGGACTCTTGACGCTTCTGCAGAGATCACATTTTGGAATAGCTTTAAACAAGTCAGCTTTAGCCTGCCTGAGGCTTATTTAAATAATATCACTTGGAATCCGAATTGGCGCAATAGTGTGAACTTTGCCGTAGGTTCAAAGTACCATTGGAATTCAAAACTGACTTTACGCGATGGGATGAGTTATGATACGGGTGCAACACCTGACAATGAATTAGATCCGCTGATGCCTATCTCCAGTAATGTTCTTGCAAGCATTGGGGCAAGTTATCGTTTAACAAATAATTTTTCTACTGATTTGAGTTACAGTCATACTTTTTTTATTGGACAAAATATTAATACCGAAGAAAATTGGGGACTGTTACATCCAACGCCCCGGCCATTTAACCCTCCAAATCCAGCTGTTCAAGAGTATAACCTTGCGTCTGCTAATTTTTCAGGGGGCATTAACAGCATTTCTTTAGGATTAAGTTATGCCTTTTAACACTCTTATTTTTGGAAAATACCTATAATGAAAAAATTATATTCTATATTAGCCATATTATTTCTTGCAATGGCAATGAATCAAGCCTTTGCTCAATTTTCCACTGTCTATGTTTTTGGTGACAGTCTCAGTGATGAAGGTTATCAAGATTTAAATCCGGGCCTCAATGGAAAAAGAGCTATCTGGACTACGCCCAATGGTCACACTTGGGCCTATTACGTCGCGCAATATTTGGCGAACAATGGCAATATTACCACCCCTAATTTTGAATTGATCGCTAATAATCAAACAAAATTAACAACCACAGCGGCCAATTATGTGTCTGGCAATTTAGCTGGCACCGATTATGCTGCAGGTGGCTCCACCACGGATGGCCAAGGTTTCTTTGATACCGAACATTATCTTTCCCCCTCTTTATTTGATCAAATTTGTTATTTCACTAATGGCGTGACATCACACGATTGTATTCTTAATCATACAGCCCCAACTCACACCCTCGATCCCAATGCCCTTTATATCATTTGGTCAGGCAGCAATGATATTTACCTAGAATTAGACAGTAGAACGCCAAATTTTTCTAATGCAAAAGCAACGCTTATTGCTAACAATATTTTTTCCGCCATTCAACAATTGCAAAATGCCTCCCCCAATCATACACCGCTCCATATTTTACTCATGAATATGACAGCTATTAATATTACGCCTGGTGCAAGATTGGGAGCCCTTGGCAATAAAGAAATCCAGTATGCTCTCGGGAATTTTTTACTCTCTATCAATAATAAAATTGCTAACCAATCTACCACTATTAATCAAACAGGTACTTCACATATTTTAGTCGTTTCTACATTTAATGACCTTATGTCCTTAGTACAATATAAAGACACTATTAAAAATTATACCTTCCCAGTAGAAGGAGAAAATTTTCATTTTCTGAATATCAATTTTCCTATTGACTGTTTAGAACCTCTAGCCCTTACCTGTTCACCTACAGTGGCAGATGCAGGCAATTATTTATTTGCCGACCCGACCCATCCT